>NZ_JAUBRM010000168.1:0-6571 GCF_036701905.1 Microcoleus sp. MON2_D5 | reverse complement strand
CCCGGTGGGAATCCCTTGGTTTAATCTTCGAGCGAGTGTCGCGGCTGGGGGGGGCGGGCCAGCCCAGCTACCCCCCCCAGCCCACGTATCTATTATCCTCCTTTTTCCCTAAATTTATTAAACAATTCCTCAAGCTGCTTTTTACCTTCAGGGTATTTACGCCCCTTCTTGCCCAGGATATTTTCTATAATCCAGGTCGCAGTTTTACCTTGAGTCTGTGCCGCTTCCACTTTCCACCACAGTTGTAAATCACTAGCATCATCGTCGGAAGTGGTAGCGGAAACTTCGGGCTGTAAGTCGTTGCTGTATACCGCTTCTAGGGCTTCCCGAGCGGCTTCCACTTCCTCGCCGGAAGCTGCGAGAATAGCTTCCGCTTCCTTCCGCCGTTGTTGCTCAGCCACGTAGATCGAAGTGCTAAGCTCGTCAGCCACATCGGCATCAATAGCCCGCTCTTTCATTGCCTCAAACTCCTCAGCTTTAGCAACCTTCAGAGCGCACCGCCGACCTTCAAAGCAGCAAGCAAAGCCAGACACCAGGGCAACACCTTGCATGAAGTTATGCAGAGGAGTCTTGCGAGAAAAGATAAACGGCGGAGCCAGCCAGAGAGTCAGCCCAGAGAGAGACAGGATAGACACTTTCAGGAGCGACATAACATCACCCCCGCGCCGACTAAAGCCCCAATTGTGCTGGCAATTAATCTGAACCTGAATTGCAGCAGGTCAATTTTCAGGGTTGCGATGATTGCATCATCAAGTATCCAAGCGCTAGCACTAACAATTAACTTGAGTGCGAACAGCGCTTGCACAAACAGCAATAAGGAATGATGAAGCGATGCCAGCCAGCAAAGAAAGCTGGAGGCGATCGCAGTCAGTAAGAAACTGTCACCAAGTGCAATCGCTCGAATCATTCTTTAGTTCCTCCGAGTAACTTAGCTTTGATAGCCTCAATCCTTTCGGTAGCACGATTTTCGGCTTTCTCAAGCCCTACCCCTAGCTTGGCGTATCCAGGAGCCAAGCCGAGCAAGTGTTTCGCCAACCCCACATCGGCTTGTTTTTTTGTCAGTTCCACGCTCGCAACCACTTTCTGATGCTTGCGGTACGCCTTATGTACTGCGCCGTCCGCTTCTTCAATTTGGCTCGTGGCCTTGAGGTATTTTTTCGTGTAGCGAGCGCCCTCGACTTTTTCCTTTGCCAATTTCTTCCGCTCGTCAGCTTCCTCTTTGGTGTAATAGCGCGGGGCCTCGATTATTGCTGCTGTGCGGATAGATGCAAAATTACCAGGGTTGAGCGGTGTAATTGCCCCCGCATCAGTTGGCGCAGCCAGTTTCTCAGATTTACTCGTGATGGCGTCGCTAATTTCGCCGCCAAATAGTTTGGTCATCATGCCCATTATTTTGCTCCGATTTGAATGTTGACGCGAACTGGAGGAAATAAATTCAGAGGGTTAATCTGTCGCCACATAGACATAGCCAGCACGAAGACCCCCGCCGATGCGAGTACAAATGCGACCAGTTGAGCAAGGTCAACCCAATCTAGAAAACTGATGGAATTTTGGGAAGTGAAGCTGCACACCGGGGATGAACCATCATTAATCCATCCGCTTGTGTCACGCGATTCAACGTCTACAGTGTCTACAGGACAAAGGATGCGCTCAACACATTGACATGAATCCAAGTGCTCATTTTTACGACCAGGGCAATCAACGCAGTAGACCTCGCAAACAGCTTCCCAGGTGGAAGTTTTGGAGAGTTTGCCAAATTTTTTGGCTTCATCGTTAGTTAACCCGAGGCTGTAAGCGTGTGCTTTCAGATGGTCAATACGGCGGCGATTGACGATGGGTTCAGTCATGGCAGAACCTCACGCCAAACGTGAATAATTGCGATCGCCCAAAAAAGCGATCGGCTGGATATGGCATTATATTTACGCTCCAAGCGTTGGAAAGAGAACGTTTGGGGAAGTCGTGACTTGTTTAGCGGTGCAAACGCTACTCAGTCGCGCATCAATCTTCCTTAATTACTTACGATCGCAGTATTCGAGCAGCCTTGTCAAGGGTGACTGGTAAAAAGTTTTGTCTCAACCTCCGAGCAAGCCCAGGAGCGTTTCAATGTCTCCCAAGTCAACTTTAGATTTTTTACGCTTACCTCGGAGCTGGCTAAGAAGTTGCGCCGCATCAGGTAGGGTTTTATCGGAGGATGTGGCGGCGGCCGGAGCAGAATTTTGTTTCAGCTCGGAGAGTTGTGTTTCAATTTCCTTCCGATCGGCGCGTTCCTGCTCAAGCTGAGATTGAAGTTGAACACAAACTAGCGCCTTATTCTCTAGCTCCTTCTGAAATTCATCACAGTTAGTTACCTGTACCTCAAGCTCTTGTTGTAATTCCTGTACTTCTTGGCGAAGTTTACTGGTAACGTGGAGGCTGCTTTCTAAAAGTTTGAGGTAATCCCCCTTAGCGTCTGCTAATTCTTGCTTAAGTGCTTCCAATTCAAAATGTGCCGTTTCAATAAGCGGTAAAACGCTGCTATTGTGTTGTTGAGTTACGTTCGCCCCATCAGTTTCTGTCTCAACTTGCACCATTTCCATAACTGGCTGCATATGAATTGCTACCGTTTCTATAAATGGATTATTACCTTGTAGCAACGATTCTAAAAAATCATTTCGACTCTTCCCTGTTTTTTCAGCTACAGCAGCCAAGCGTTGCCACGTTTCATCGGTGAGATTAACTGATCGCACCTTGCGCGGAGCCTCGGACTTCGGAGCAAACTTGCCAGCGGTATTTCTGATTTTGTTAGTCATTGCCGTTTCCATAAATGGTTGATATCTATATCAAACCATTTCTATAAACGGTTGTCAAGGGTTTTGGATAACCATTTCTATAAATGGCTTAATGCCCTTCCGGGCAGGGTTACGGCTATTTTTCAAATTTCCGTATTGAGTTTGTACACTCCGGGCTAGATTTCTAGCGGAAATTTGAAAAATCCCGCTAGAGGTTTACACGGGAAAAAGCGTTAAAGCCGTCTTGTACTTTTTAAACCTTCGTGACACACTAGGCGAGTAATGTTTATTTGCCTAATTTGCCCAAAACAACCTTAGCAGTTTTGGGCATTTATTAAAATTTGCAATTTTTGAGCGCGAGCGCAAATTCCTTCTTTATTAATCATTTCAGAATCCCTCAAAGCGCTGCGGTGCTAAAAGGCATATCCTGACCCAGGGCTTAAAGGCACTACAGCTAGGCAGGGATAACCCCATTTTCCTACGCACTCCAAAACCTTGTTCTAGGCGGGGATAGTAACATTTCCCAGCCTAGAGTCTGAAGCCATTGAAATTGCGTCAGGATAAAACCACAAAGCCCTAAAGCACTACAACCGCTACAACTTCATTAAGTAAGCTGCGGGAAGTATCGCTGATTTAGGGATTGAGATTGTGACATTCCAGAGAAAGTGTGATTCTTTATCGAGCTTGACTGTGTAGTCAGTTTCACGGCTGCCATACCCTATAAAAGTAACCTCACCATGTTGTCCCTCGTGATTACCTTTTTCAGTAATCACTACCCGATCGCCTTCCTTAATGTCCTTGTGCTTTGCTCCAATGTTTGAGAGAGGCTGCGAGGCGGTGTCAGAGGAAGTGTTACCACCTTGTTCATGAGAGGTGGTAACAGGCTCTAAACCTTGTTGTCGCGAGTTTTGGGCATTGTTGGAGGAAGTGTTACCACCTGGACTCTCAAAAGTCTTTTCAGATTCAGAATAATTATTTTTTTCCGCTCCAACATCGCTGTTAGGTTCTGAGGAATGTTTTGGATTAAAGGTGGTAACAGGTGGTAACGGTATATCTAGGATTGTGTCAGAGAGCAGGTTTTGGGGTGTTACCACCTCTGTTACCACCCCCGTTACCACCTCTGTTACCACCTTCTCCCAGCACTTCTGAAGTCTGCCATCAATTCGCTTTGTGGTCTTCATCCAGCCATTACAGCGCAAGATATCGCTTACCCGCATCTGTTCAGCTTTTTTCTGTTGAGATAGGTCAAGGTCGATTACTTTTTCCAACAGTTCTGCGATGGTACAGGTAGAACGAAACTCTAAATAGTTCAGTATGCTTGCTTCCCATGTATCGCTCGACTGCCAGCCCTTATTTTTCTCACCCAGTAATTTATCTTCATCAGGAGTCAACCACCATTGCTCCCCTGCTTTATAAGCCGCTACAGCAGCAGCCCAAATCTGATCGCGTTCTGCCTCGACTGTTTCGATAGGAATCTTTTGAGTTACTGGAATAACCCAGTAACGCCGTTCACCTGTTGGGTCATGTAAGAATTCTTGACGGTTAGTTGACCCTACAAACACTGACGAGCGGGGAAAATCTTCTATTGACCGTCCATAGGGTCGGCGCAAGCTGTCAATCCGAGATGATAAAAACGCTTTAAGTTGCTCAACTTGTTTTTTCTTGTAAGCAGTCTCAAACTCTGAGAACTCCAGAAGCCAGTAACGCCGTAGCTTCAATTTCTCATCCTTCTCGTTTGATTCGCTGAGATTGTCTGTAAACCAAGATTCGCCCGCTAAGGTTTGCCAGAAGGTGGATTTTAGCTCCCCTTGACCGCCCTGAAGGATACAGAGGGTATCTACCTTGCATCCTGGTTTCATCGCTCTCGCTACAGCAGCAATTAAGGTGCGTTTAAGCAGGATTGCGTCTAACGGGTCATTTGTACCGAAATAACGCTCTGCGAGATTGTTAAGGTCGATGGGGTCAACATCTCCTAGCGAATTCAGGTAATCCCGTACCGGAGAGTAAGCGTATTTTTGAGCCGTGACAACCACTAAGTCAGAAGCAGTCTGTTTGGGGATATCAATTCCTAACTCATCCGCCAACCGAAGATAAACTCGCTCAATGTCTAACTGCCCTCCCTTACCGTTAAGTTCTACCTGTTGAGTCATCTCGTTGAAGCGTAAACGCTCTCCCCAGTGAGTCTCTATCAGGTCTAAAAGTTGCTTGTTTTTTGATTTGCTTGGTGGGTAGGTATTCCCTGTGTCACGCGATTGAGCTGCTGATTTTATGAGAATTGCTCTGAAAGCTTCTATCCCGTTTTTGTTGATGAAATCATCCATCCCTTTAGTTTCTCCATCGGTGCCGGGTTCCCAGTGTCCCGTGATACTTCGCACGTCGCAGCCGTAAGACCTCAAGACTTTTGAGAGCTTAGCTTCCGCAATCCGTACATTTTTGTTAGTAAGAGCATCAGCATCGAATGCAAAGATAAAACCGAAGCCAGCCTCTGCTAGCCTTTTGAGTCCTGGTACTAAATCGGGTTCCCCTTTCTTGCGCGGTGTTAAGCCCATAGTTACTCCAACGAGCGCAACAGTTGGGATGTCAAACTGGCAGCCCATCATTGCTTTGAACCCACCCTCCGTTATGAGTAAGTAAGGTTTGCCGTCAATAGTGAAGCAGCGGGCTTTTAGAGCGTCTAAATCTGCCCAATATGCTTTTATTTCGGGATGCTTTGCCAAAAATACATCATACTCATGCCGTGGTGTGCGGTACTTTGGCAGCTTGCCATCGGGTGAAAACCAGGGGTCATCGGGCCGAAATTGCCACTGACCGTACTCATCAGATATCAGCATGATGCCTGCTGACTTAGCTTTGTATCCCAACATTAACGAGGCATCGGGGATGTTAAAGCTTCTGCAGTTAGCCTCAGCCCATTTTGGAAAAAGACCACGGGCTTGAATTTGGGCTTGATGGTCAGGTGTCAGCTTTAAGTTGATTGTTAGCTGATTGTCGATCGCTGTACAATAGGTCATAAGTCCTTGGCTCGCCCTACGCGAGTTTGAAGGTGGATTAATCCAAAGACCGCTGTTTCAGGTTCCAATTGTTGCAGCGGTTTTTTGGTATTTATTTAGGGTTTCAAAACAGTTAGAGCCTACATTTAGAGCCTACATTGGAATTCGCTCGCTAAAAATAGGCGAGCGGATGGGTAAGTCACTGCGGGCGCAACCATTTGAAGATTCAAGCTTGGGAATAGGGATAAAGACTAGCGGCGGGTCGCGAGTTGATTCAACCTTGCCTCTGAAGTAATCAGGGTCAAAGTCGGGAGGAGGTGTTATTCTTTTTTTCCAAAGGGAATTATCGACCACCCCGTCACGGTGATGTCCTGCGAGCTTAGCCCGCAACATCAACTTAATTTCTCTGGTGATATACTTTTCCGCTAACTTGCTCACACAAGTCCAAAAATCCAAATTCTTTTTGAAAAACCTATGGTAGGTGATGGTTTTGACCAACGAGAGTGGCATCTTTACTATCTGTACCCCCGGAGCCTCATACAGGGGGGCATAGAGTTCAAGCATCCGAAAACCTGGTGCCGAAAGAACGAAGGAATGATGCTCAACAAATTCTATGCAAGAAGCTAAATCCTTCATATTTCGACATCAGGGGAGTTATGCGCTTATCTTCCTTTGGAGGGATTGTAAGTGTAGCAGATATATATTTGTTTTGGGGAGTGTACCGGGTATCACCAATCCCGGTGGGAATCCCTTGGTTTAATCTTCGAGCGAGTGTCGCGGCTGGGGGGGGCGGGCCAGCCCAGCTACCCCCCC
>NZ_JAUBRM010000167.1:0-6665 GCF_036701905.1 Microcoleus sp. MON2_D5 | reverse complement strand
TGGCAAGACTACATCGTAAGACTCTTTGTTATTCTAAGTGCGCGGAAATGCTCAGGCACTCTATTAAATTATTAATAGATTACCTAAAATTTCAGGATGTTCCCGTTCCAGCAGTATTCATACCTTGATTCAGCAACGCCACGCTAGAAACCCCGAGAGCGATCGCACCGAATTGAAGGGCGATCGCGCTACTGGTAATTTTGAAGTATTGGGTATTGCGATCGCTTACCGTCACAACTCATTCAGTCAATCAAGGCTCGTTTACAAACATCAAGTCCTTGAGTTAAGCATTGTTCTCGCCACTTGCGAGATATAGGTGCAAACATTTCTACCAACTGGTCTTTTGTCCATTCAGAGCTCTGGTGTGACTTACCCCACCAGTAAGCACGATTCTCAGCCCGCAATGCCTTCAAGACTTTAATCGTTGAGTAAGTGCCAAATTCTGCAGTTAGTAAATCATAGCGACACTCTGGTAGAAGAGCTTGGCACCAAGTTTTTAATCCACCGCGAATTGGATATGACACACCTTCTGTATTGTTCGGTTCTATTGTTTCTGCTCCAAATCGTTGAGCTAGTCTTGAACAAGATTCTGATGTTGCAGATGCGTCAAGCAAAAGCTTATAAGTCCCCCAGCGTCCTAAACCTGTGTGGAAATCAATATGCACTACCTCTGAAGCATTGCCAATCCATTGGACCAAATTGCTAGCTAGAATCTCTTGAGTTTTGGATGGAGCATGACCACCAAAGAAAAGCCCCTTGGGAAAATCGTATTGCCCTACAGGAAAAGTGTTTTTCAAACTGGTCATTCCATATCTCAATATAAGCCAGAGAGCTTGAAGAATATAGGGTTCGATTCGCGATGGAGGTGAAAGGGGATTTAGAAAGGAATTGAATTTAGGATAATCCTTGGGGCTGCCCTCAAAAACTTCTTTAGACAATAAAAAGTTACGATTTAAGTCTATGTTGTTTTCATTCCAACGTCGTCGCCCTGCAAAACCATAAGGATTCAGAGCATGAATAAATACAACCTTAATATCAGGTGACAAGGATCTGAGTAGTTGGTGATTTTCTAACAAGGTAAGTTGAATTGCAGAGCCCAGAAAGCCTTCTACTCCATGCAAGCCACTAGAAATGACTACACATCGTCGTGGGTTGGAAGAACCACCGATAGCCACATCAATAGTTAATTCTTCACCAGTTGGACTAACCTGATCGATTGGGTAGGCAGTGTGCTGATAACCGACAGATGAAGATGCTGCTCGAAATCGCTCTCGTGCCGTAATGTAGTTGGGTGAAAATGCTTCTGAATAGCTCATAAATCTTGATTACCCACCAGTAAGCTTACAACTATGCTTCAACAAATAACTCAGAGCGTATAACTATTAATTATACTGTAGTTGCGGTCTAACACTTCGATCGCCCAAACCAATATCACACTATCCATAGGACAATAAGGCTAGAAACTAACGGAGCGATCGCACCGAATTAAAGAGCGATCGACCGCAGCTAATTTTGAAGTATTGGGTATTGCGATCGCTAGCTAACGGCACATTAAACAAAGTGAAAAGACTCAATAGAGTCCGTTTCAACTGAGATATTGCACCATTCTCGCTTAACAGGCTTTTCGGCCTGTTCCACAAAACGTGAATTTTCTTGTAAGCCGTTGCTCTTGTAGCCCGCCCGTGAAAGGCTTAGTGGAACTGGTACAAGATATCACTTCCAACGAGTTGTTGTGCTCAAGATTGCGATCGCTAGCAACCTCAACTGATGGCCTCAATCTTTCACCGCTACATCAGCTCGATCTGAGAATTTTCATCACTAGAAAAAAAGACTAAGTATTTGTTTTTTTATTGAGTGTAAAAATTGCACTTGTATCACAATAGGATTACCCCTATCTGCTTGTTATGGAAATAGATCGTGTGCCATTTCTGAATCGCCTCCGGCGCACCATGTCCTCTGCGGAAGCTTGGGGGCTTAGTGTTGTTGGATATCTGATGTGGTTTAACTTAGCGCCGTCGATGCAAGCAGAAATTGGCTCCGCATCGCTGTTGGTCTGGATTCCTGGTGTTATCGTCGGAATTCTGTTTAACCTTCAAGTTCAGAGTTTGGGTGAGAAATATCCAGATGTATCTGGAGGAACACCAAATTACATCACGCGATTGCTCCATCGTTACCCTGCCCTTTCCCGCTACTTGGGGATTGCCTACTTCTTGGGGTGGGTTTCCTTTCCGCCCATTAATGCGATCGTCATCACAGAGTTGATCCAATTCCATTTAGAACCGATGGGGCTGAGTATTCCAGAAAAAGTGTTTGAGATCGGTTTTACTGCGATCGCTTACTTTTTAGCATTCAGTGGCACCCGCGCCGTCGCCATTCTGCACCTCTTTTTTATCTTGCCTTCGATCGGCTTTTTATTCCTCTTTTGCGTTCAGGGTTTAGGCTGGCTTGCCTTTTCGCCCCAAAGCCCCGGACTGTTGCCCAGCAGCATTGATGCCATCAGTGTCAAGGACTGGCTCAAATGGTACTTGTTTGCCGCTTATAGCTTCTATGGCTGTGATACAGCCTCATCCTTTGTAGCAGACAGTTTCCACCCAAAAGACACCCTCAAGGCGCTGTCTTGGGTTGCCTGGTTCATGCCTCTGGTATTTGTGGGTGGCAATTTAGTATTGGTGCAGTTGGCAACCGCTCCCGGTTTAGAAGGCAATTTGTACAGCAAATTCCTGGTGGCTGCCAAGCCTTTCTGGGGAGACGCTGCCCCTGTCATAGTCACATTGCTGGTTGCGGCTAGCTGTTTGTTGGGATCTGCGACTAGCGTTTGCAATACGCCCCGCATCCTTTTCCAACTCGCGCAGGATGGGCTGTTGTCTCCAGTGTTTGGCGCTGTGTCGCGTCGAGGTTCCCTAGAACCCGCGCTGCTGCTAACCTTTATCTGTAGTTTAGGATTTTTAGTATGGGGCAACACCACTCGAATTGTCGTGGTGTCAGGGGTGAGTTTTTTCATTTCTATCATGGGGTTGCACTTGGGGCTGTGGATGCAGCGCAACGATCCAGTCGTGCGTTGGGGGCGACTATCCTTAGCATTACTGGTGGTGGAGTTCATTTCCCTGGTGGTGGGTGGTTTTGCCTGGGGATGGATGGATTTTTGTCTCGGATTGCTGTTGCCGTTAGTAGTGATAGCGATCGACGCTGCGATTGTGCGGATTCCTTGGGCATCTTTGCATTTACCGTGGTGGGATCGACTCCATACCAAGCCAGTAATTCCTCCTAAAAATGAATACTTTGTGGTGCTTCAGGTCGGAATTTTGATTGCGCTGATTTGTGGTACAGCGACGATCAGTTGGCTGATTCGCTCCTGGCTGCGGGTAGAAGCCGGAACCAAGAATCCCTATCTGCTGATTATTGTGTTGATGACGCTGGCATTTGTGGGGGTGGCAATTGCTTGCTGGACAACACTGCCCCAGGTTGCTGCGATCGAAGAATTAGCAATCTCCTCGACTGCGCAAGCTAAAGAACTGGAAACGACCCTAAACGAACTGAAAAAAGCCCAGATGCAAGTTATCCAAAGCGAAAAAATGTCTAGCTTGGGACAGTTGGTTGCGGGAATTGCCCATGAAATAAATAACCCGGTCAACTTCATCCACGGTAATCTCACCCACCTGGATGAATATACCCAAAATCTGCTGCAGATGATAGAACTCTATCAACAGCGCCATCCCAGCAACGATCCAGAGGTGCAAGCAATGGCAGAGGAAATCGATTTGGAATTCCTCACTGAAGATATCCAAAAGATAATTTCATCTATAAGGGTAGGCACCGAGCGAATTCGCGGTATTGTCGTCTCGTTGCGAAACTTTTCTCGCATGGATGAAGCAGACTTCAAAGATGTTGATATTCATGAGGGAATTGAAAGTACATTGCTGATTTTGCAACACCGGATCAAAGATAGATCGGATCGTCCAGCCGTCGTAGTAATCAAAGACTATGCCACATTGCCCAAGGTGGAATGTTTCCCCGGACAACTCAATCAGGTATTCATGAATATTTTGGTGAATGCTTTGGATGCCCTTGAGGACATGAATACCAAACGCTCCTATCAGGAGCTTAAAGACACCCCGGCTCAGATTACGATTCGGACTTCTGCGATCGACAATCAATGGGTGGAGGTGGCGATCGCTGACAACGGCATCGGTATGCCAGACCGAGTGAAGCAGCGCATTTTTGACCCCTTTTTCACCACCAAACCCATGGGTAAAGGTACGGGTTTGGGGATGTCGATTAGTTATCACATCATTACTGAAAAACATCGCGGTAAAATCAAGTGTTTTTCTACACCTGGCTCAGGCACTAAGTTTGTGATTCAGATCCCCATTCGGCAACAGACAATTTCAGGATTCCCGATCGCTGCTGAATCTTAACCATTTCGGGTTCAGTGCAGCCCTCAAACAATCTGAGGCGGTACAATAATCGATCGGGGTGTCAATTACCGCCAACTGCTCGATCTGAAGCCGTAAGAATCTTAGAAGCGCGATCGCCCTTGACAAATATCGCACTCTTGGCAGAACAATAACGCTAGAAATTAAGAGAGCGATCGCAATACCGAATTGATGGGCAATCGACCAAATGGTAATTTTGAAGTATTGGGTATTGAGTATTGCGATCGCTCTTCGGCGCGACTCGGTTCTGGGGCTTCCAGAAAACGAAAGCACCCTCACACTTGGTTTTTGTCAGTCCACTTCACGAGATTTTTCGGCTGCTGTTGATAACTACACTTCTAGCGAGGGTGGTGTTCGCCTAGCATACCAGGCATGAATCAGAAGGGTCTGTAAGAACAATACAGGTGTATCAAAGCCACTGGATGCAATTATTGATTCGACTTCAATTGGCGGTAGCACAGCAGTATTTCGACCATAAGAATCACGAAACTTTTCAATCTCCTCAGCAGGCACTTCGGCATACCTCAGCATTCGCAGCCAAACCTCGGAAAGGCTTTGGTACTCTGAAGTAGACATATCGGAAGCCAGATCCGCACTGACCAAATATCCCTTAGGGCAAAGTCGTGAAGCAATTTGACTAAAAAAGTTGCGCCGCTCATCTTGTTGCATAAAGAAGTGAGAAACCAGAAGGCAAGTCGCAGCATCGAAAGAGTGCGATGCGGGCAGTGAATCGAGATAGCCTTCGTGAAAAGTGCAACGTGACGCGATACCACACTCTTCGGCGCGTTGACGACAGAGGTCAAGCATCGGTGCCGCAGGCTCTACCGCAGTAAACTGCCACTGTGGAAAGGTTTGCGCGAGATAAATCAATTCCAAACCGGTTCCTGCGCCGACACAGAGAATCCGTGCATCTGCAGGAAGTTCGGAAAGTACCAGGCCGATCAGTAAATGAAGTGCGTCGCGCATCGGAGCCAATTTAGCGAATCTTTTGTCGTAGGAAGAAGCGCGTTCTCGATCGAAAACGATAGATGACTCTTGATTTTGCATTCTGGACAGCCAATAAGCTTGCAATCTGTATTTTAATAGCTATCTGAATTGGATTTTAGCGCCTTGCTTCAAAACTTACTGGGTTGGGGCCCAACAAAAGTAATAAGAATCCTAAAAGCTCGATCGCCCTAAAAAAAATAGAAAACCCCAAAACCCGTTTAATAATCGAGGTTTTGGGGTTTCCTCACTCGCATCCGGTTCAAATTACAACTTGCGAGGGTGCGATCGCCCTTGACAGATATCGCACTCTTGGCAGAACAATAACGCTAGAAATTAAGAGAGCGATCGTACCGAATTGAAGGGCGAGTCAACAGATTACCTCTAAACGGTCGGGTGCATGGGCGTTGTTATGCCGTGTCCACTGGGGACACCTTAATCGTATGCTTTTGAATTCATGTAATGTCCCATTTGACCTTCACACATTAAGCAACCTGATAAAAAACTATCTTCTAAATTTCCAGCAATAAATGCATCACAGTATCCACAGCAGCCTACATCGTTATCGTTGTGGACTTTATGGCACGAAAAGCAAATCCATTTGTCCCCTAATTCCACTACCGATGACTCCGTTTCACAATCGTTACAGTGAGCAAAACTATCTACATCTTCAGCATCATCATTCAGCTCAAAAGAGTTACTACATGAGCTACAACTCAAAGAGGGAAAAATATTAGATTTCTCTTGAGCTTTGATTAAATTTGAGTGGCAGACTGGACATCTAATATTTTCTACTATATGCTCTAACACCGAGCTTTTAAAGCCCAATTTATCCCAGGATTGTCTACAATTTTCCTCTTCGGCTTTGTACACCTCTGCTGTTTCTAATAGAGTTTGCCAGCACTCTTCACCAAGAAGGTCAAACGGTTCTTCCTCTAAATATTGACTAATGAAATCTCGAATTATAAGAAATGACTTGACAATGACTTCACGAACTGCGCTAGACCACTGCTCTGTATAGTAATGTTCTATCTTATTGCGGAGCTTATTGAGGTCTTGAAATCTCTTCCACTCATAGTTTATTTTCAGGCTTTTAAATCTTTTCTCAATTGTGTGAACATCTACTGTTTTATCACCCTCTCCCACAAATGAGATGTTACCTTGGTCATCAGGTAGTGCCCTGAAGGAAAGGATGGAGTAAATTTAAGCTACTATTAGAGAGAAGTGTTTGCCATTGGTGATATGACA
>NZ_JAUBRM010000022.1:1707-84715 GCF_036701905.1 Microcoleus sp. MON2_D5 | reverse complement strand
TGCTAAATATAATCTTTTCAATTTTCCTAACTTGAAAAGATTTGATGCCTTTTCACAATTCATATAGGATTGCTATATATGATGATTGAAGATCAAGAACTGCGAGATGTATTTAAGGTCGCTAGTCAAGAACACTTACAGAAATTAGACGACGGATTGCTGTACTTAGAACAACATCCGGCCGACTTAGCTAAGTTAGAACAATTATTGCGGGAAACCCATTCTCTTAAAGGTGATGCGGGGATGCTGGGAGTAAAAAATGTAGCATCTTTAGCTCATCAAATGGAGCATCTTTTGGAAGCGATCCAGCGGGGAGAAACTCAACTGAATTCGGATATTAGCGATCGACTTTCGCAAGGTTTAGACGCCATGCGGAAACTCGTTAACGAAGCCGTTACGGGCGAAGATTCCGGCGTTAATACATTTTACATCCTGGCTAGCATGATGGGTGCTTCTAGTCAGCCACAGCGACAGGCTGCAGCCTCAATAGTAGCTCCCTCATCTTCACAAGTACCAGAACAGCCGTTGGTAGAACCGCAATTTACTGAGCCTCCTACCCAAGAACTAGAAACAAATGTTGAAACTTCTGAAGTCCTTAACTTAGAGACAAATTCCTCTTTTTTACCCATACAATCCCCGCCCGAATTTCTACTGCAATCTCAAAACTTGGCGGCACCTTCTGGACCCGCCGCTACGTCTGCTTCGCAGTCGGCAGTTACTGCATCCTCAACCTCATCTTACCGCATTGAAACCATTCGCGTTGCTACTCAAAATTTAGACGATTTAATGACTCAAGCAGGGGAACTTGCTGTCACAAAAACTCGGCTAGGACACCGAGTTGCAGAGATCGAACAAATTGCAACTTTGTGGGAAGAGTGGAGCAGAGAATATTTTGTAACGAGCTTGACTGTCGATCGGATGCCAATAGATGACAACGGTATTAAAGCCAACGGTAAATTTAGCCAATTGCAGGATTACTATCAACGTACAGAAGAACGTTTAGAACGTCTCGGAACTTTAGTCAACCGCTTGAGAAATCGAGTTTATGAAGATACTGCCAGACTCGACTTAATCGCTGAGGCATTAGAATCAGGAATTCGCACTCTGAGACTGCTGCCTTTGTCTACTATTTTTAATTTATTTCCTCGCACTGTTCGAGACTTAGCAAAACGGGAAGGTAAAGAAGTCGCCTTAGTGATTGAAGGAGGCGAAACTACAGCAGATAAACGCATTTTAGAGGAAATGAAAGACCCTTTAATGCACATGATTAGAAATGCGATCGACCACGGTATTGAAACTGTTGAAGAGCGGGAAAAAATAGGTAAACATCCCGTGGCTACTCTCCGCATTAAAGGCTATAATATTGCTAGCAATATTATTATTGAAGTTGCTGATGATGGTCGAGGACTCAATTTAGAGAACATTAAACAAACGGCTATAAAACGTAATATTTGTACGCGCGAACAACTGGCAGAAATGACCGAGACTCAAGTACAATCTTTAATTTTTAGTCCTGGTTTTTCGACCAAAAAATTTGTTACAGAAGTATCGGGGCGCGGGGTAGGTTTAGATGTAGTTCGCACTAATGTTGAAGCCCTAAAAGGTAGTATTCAAGTAGAGTCCTTACCGGGGAAAGGATGCACCTTGAGGCTGCAAATAAGCACGTCTTTAGCTACAGCAAATGTATTAATTGTAGTAGTTGAAGACATTCCTTATGCTCTGCCAGTCGAGTTTGTAGAGACGGCCCAACAGGTGTCTCAGTCTGAGATATTTGCTATAGAAGGTAAGGAAACTATACTTTCCAACGGTCAGCCTCTGTCAGTTGCTCATCTGAGAGATTTACTAGAATTAAACCATAGACAAGGTTGGCAAAAAAATCGATATTTGAGACAGGAAACCGGGAGCGAAATTCTGAGAAAAAATTCCCCAGACTTCCTCAATTCAACTTATTCAAAAATGCCTTGTATTGTTTTGAAAGTTGGGGATGAAAGATTGGGATTATTGGTAGATGGTTTGATAGACGAACAGGATGTGGTGATGAAACCTCAAAGTCAGTTGCTGAAACGGGTGCGAAATGTTTCGGGTGCCACAATTCTGGGTACTGGGGAAGTTTGTATGATACTCAATCCCCACGATTTGATAAAATCTGTACGCCAGCAAGTTTCGTCCCGTGGGGTTTCTGGTGCGCGATCGCAACTTGAGACTGCCACCAGAAAACAAGTTATACTCTTAGCAGAAGACTCGATCGCCACGCGCACTCAAGAAAAGCGCATTTTGGAAGGTGCGGGTTACGAAGTTGTGACAGCGGTAGACGGATTGGATGCTTTCCATAAATTAAAAACTCGCCATTTTGATGCTGTGATTTCTGACGTACAAATGCCAAATTTAGACGGTTTGACCCTGACTGTTAAGATTCGGGAGCAAAAAGAATACAGTGAGTTACCGATAATTTTAGTAACATCTTTGGCATCCGATGAAGATAGAAAAAGAGGAGCTGATGCGGGAGCAAATGCTTATATTCCTAAAGGGACTTTCAATCAAGATGTGCTCATAGAGACACTAAACAGGTTAGTTTAGTCATTAGTCCTTAGTTATTAGCCATTTCTTATTTACTATTAATTAGCGAGGCCCAATGCCCAGTGCCCAGTGCACAATTACCATTGCATCGATTCCCAAGGCCCAATACTTTGACTACGCGCTTCCTGAGCGAGTCGTGCTTAGCTTAGTCGCTCGCGAAGCCGAAGGGAAGTAAGTCGAAGGGCAGTACAAGTCGCCCATTCCCAATTGCCCGTTCTCAATTGCTCATTCCCAATTTCCCCCCAAACTGATGTTATCGCCCATAAAAGTATTGTTAGTTGAAGATTCTCCAGTAGTTACAATCGTCCTCAAACGAATTTTTGAGTCCTCCCCCGAAATCAAAGTTGTAGGAACCGCTTGCAACGGGTTAGAAGCACTAGAATTAATCCCGAAACTTCACCCTGAAGTAATCTGTACGGATTTGAACATGGCACCCATGAACGGATTAGAATTTACGAAAGAAGTAATGAAGAAATATCCGCTACCAATTTTAGTAATTAGTGCTTCAGTACAAGCGAATGATACTCAGAATGTATTTCAAGTGTTAAATGCTGGTGCATTGGATGTTTTTCCGAAACCGATTGGTGGCTTGGTATCAGATTACGAGCGGCTAGGAAATCAATTAATAGCTAAAATTAAAATAGTCTCAGGAGTTAAAGTATTTACACGGCATCAAAAAATTATACAAACAGAAGATAATAACCAACTGGTAAAAATTAACCAAACACCAGTTGTTAATTACAAGTTTTCCCACGAAAATCTTAAATATCAAACTATTAAAGTATTGGCTATAGGAGCTTCTACAGGGGGACCGCAAGCACTATACGCCATTATTTCTAAACTTCCGGCTAGTTTTCCCGTGCCTGTAATTTGTGTCCAGCACATCAGTGAAGGTTTTTTGCAAGGATTAGTTGATTGGCTGGGTAATGAATCGAAACTGCCAGTTAAGATAGCTTCTTTTGGGGAATTGCCACAAGCAGGGACTGTTTATTTCCCGCCCGAAAAACGTCATTTAGAATTGGACTCTCAAGGGCGATTTGTTTATTCAGAGGCTGCTCCTGTCATGGGACACTGCCCTTCTGTAACGGTGACATTTAAGTCGGTAGCTAATTTTTATAGTCGTGCAGCAGCGGGGGTTTTGCTGACAGGAATGGGTAGAGATGGTGCTGACGGAATGTTGGCTATCGCTAAACAGGGCGGTTTGACAATCGCCCAAGACGAAGCTAGCTGCATTGTCTTCGGAATGCCCAAGGAGGCGATCGCCCTCGGTGCCGCCCAATATGTTCTACCTGTCAGTGCGATCGCTCCCTTACTCCTGGCTAAATTAAAAATTTAGGACTTACCCCGCAAATAGTGCACAATACCCCTATCCGGGACTGGTTAAAAAAATCGGGGATAAGAGAGCGCGATCGCAACTTTTTAGTTCATTAATTACTCAAATTACTTCATAATTACTCAAAACTGAATTTTTTTCTAAGTCCGATTATTTGATTTTGATAAACTTACCAATTACCTCGCGCAACTTCTCAGCATCAAACGGCTTAGTTAAATACTCTGTTGCTCCCGCCAAACGCCCCTGTACCTTATCAAAAGCTCCATCTCGCGCTGTCAGCATTACGATCGGCAAATTCTGAAACTGAGGCAAGCTCCGCACCGTGCGGCAGAGTTCCAATCCGTCAATACCAGGCATCGAAACATCGAGCAACAAAACAGAAATTTGTTCGTGATAAATCGTTGACAAAGCATCCACTGCATTGTCGGTTACGAGAACTCGAAACTCTTTGCTTAAGGCCTGTTTAACAAGTCCTTGCATCACGACGCTATCATCAACTGCCAAAATAGTTGGTACTTGACTGCTACTTGCAGACATATTCTTCTCCCTGTTTATTTATAGTTCTTGAAAATACAAAACATACTTCCGCCCGTCATTTTTTTAGAGTTGCCTCTGTGCAATAGTTGCCAACCCCGTTGGAACATTAGTAGAAAGTTTAGTCCTGTTTTTTTACATCAAACTCGAAAAAAGGGATTGGGAGAGTTGTCGCTCAGCGATTACAACAGTTGCAAAATGTGCATCTGGGCCCAGAAACCCTAGAAGGTCGAGTTGGAGTAAC
Source organism: Microcoleus sp. MON2_D5 (assembly GCF_036701905.1). NCBI lineage: Bacteria > Bacillati > Cyanobacteriota > Cyanophyceae > Oscillatoriales > Microcoleaceae > Microcoleus > Microcoleus sp. MON2_D5. The sequence continues at coordinate 80,027 of NZ_JAUBRM010000022.1, read as the reverse complement.
TATTGTTACAAAGTTTAACATCTTACCAATCTTTTGTAATTCATCTCCTAACTGTAGTTGAACGACCGTCTAAGGCACAGCTCGCTAAAGGACACTGGTATTGTGGCACACACCTCTGATTTAAATCTACCAGCAAGCCAGCTACCCAGGATTAGACAAGTTTGTTAAAATACAATTAAACTGATTAAAAAATTCTAGGTAAGCAATCGCGTTATATTTTGGAAAGCTGCTTCCTCTCAACAGAGGCTCTTAGATTTAGAGAGCCGGAGGTATTCAAAAGCATAGTCAACGGGAAGTATAATTAATATAGTCTTAAGATTTGGGGTACTCTAACTCCCATAACTCAAAAGTTTCCAGATCGGTCAAGAGGTTAGTCTGAATTCGGCGCAAGCAACCTGCGCCGAACTTGCGCCCAGAGTCTCACAGCACAGAATTCATAGCTTGTTTTTCAAGGGAAGTATTGAGAAGGGCGGTTGCCAGCAACTAAACCGGCAGTTACACATGATGAAAGCACCCTTGCCTCTTGGTAAAAAAGTGTTCAAGCTCCATAACATTGACTTGTATCCGCTTCTCGGCTCTGCTCCCGAGGCTTGCTTGGACAATTTAGTTGGCTTGGCAGCTCAGATTAGCCGAACTCCTATTGCTTTCTTGAGCTTGATTGACGGTAACCGCCACTGGTTGAAGTCCCAGTTAGGTATCGATCAAAGTTTGGCCCAGCGTTACCTGAATTTTTGCGATCGCGCCCTGGACACAATTTCCGAAGAGTTCGCAGTCGGTTCAAACTCAAACTCGGAATTTGACCAGGCAATCCCCCTGCAAAAACCGCGAGTTGCTCCCGAATCTGCGCTCGAACTCCCTATAAATTCCTTTAAAGAACTGCCTGCCGCCATTGTTCGCGACGCTTCCACAGACGTGAGATTTGGCGAGCATCCCCTAACGGTTTTCTACCCCTTCGTGAAATTTTACGCCGGCATCCCAGTCATGACCTCAGATGGGCAGATGCTGGGAGTGCTATCGGTCATGGACTCAGTACCGAGAGACTTGACAAAAGAAACCATAGAAGCTATCCAAGCTTTGAGTCGGCAAGTTGCGAGTTTGGTGGAGCTGCGCTGGCAATTAGTCAAAGCCCAGAAACAGTTGGCAGAGGCAGAAGATATCAGCTCGGACAGCCCGCAAATCTCGGAGTTAGTTTCTGGCTCGAACCCATCCAGCTTGTGTGCCGTACATACCCCACAGAGCAGCAGGAGAATATACGGCACAAAAAAGCTCCCGACGCTGGAGGAAACAGGCCAATCTCAATATTTGTGGGAAACTTCAGCGAGCATCGGGCGCGCGGACGATACCAAACAAATCCGAGAAATCTTTGTCGGTTCCGGGGACACATCGGATCGCCAACTAACGGCAGCGTCCCTACAAGAGCGAGCTCGCTTGGGAGCTCTGCAAGCTAAAGTCGGTGCAGCCCTCGGACAAGGTGGGAAAATATCGCCCATCCTCAACCGCTGCACCGAGGCAATGGTAGATTACCTCGACGCAAAAGAGGCGAGCATCTGGACGTTCAACCCGCAGACAGAGCAGTTAGAATTGCAGGCAGATTCAGGACTCAGCACCGAAGGGTGGGAACGGGAAATAAAAGATTGGGTGCGAGCAGAACCGGGAAAACTCCAAACGGCTCCTGTATGCCTACTGTCGAACCCGTCTCTCTGCGCCATTGCCTATCCGCTGATTGTGGAGGAGCGGCTGGTGGGAGTGATGGCTTTGTGCAGTAGCGCTTTGGCAAGCGACGGAGCGCTAGAAGTTCTGGGCTGCATGGCTAACGCCATCGCCGTGGCGATCGATCGCATCACGGCCCGAGAAGAATTGTTGAGCCGCCGCGAAGGCCTGCTCTTCGGCCTCGCCAGCCAGATGCGGAATTCCCTCGACCTCGACAAAATTTTAGATACGGCTGTCAACGAAATTCGCAGCTTGTTGCAGGTTGACCAGTGCTACTTTTTGTGGTATTCCATCTCGCAAGACGGGCAGCAAAGCTTTGCAATCACCCACGAGGCGGCAAATCCCGAACTGAAAGAGCGGCTTACAGAATACCCGATCGAACAAGTAACCCTGCTGGCCGAGAAAATTTGCCACCGCCAAACACTCCGGATCGGGGACGCGGCAACAGCACTGTGCATAGAACAGCCCACGCGAGATTTTTTGACCAGTCTCGGGATTTTTTCTAACCTGCTGCTGCCGCTCAAGACTCGCTCCGGGCAAATGGGTGCTGTAGTTTGCAACCATTACAGCAGCCACCGTTCCTGGACGACGAGCGAAGTGGAATTGCTGCAAGCGGTGGTGGATCAGCTGGCGATCGCGATCGACCAAGCCGAACTCTACGCCCAAACCCGGGCGGCAGCCTTAGCCGCTCAAACTCAAGCCCGCCAACTGACGGAAACTTTGCAGCAGTTGCAGCAGAAAGAAGCTCAGCTCATCCAAAACGAAAAAATGTCCTCTCTCGGTCTAATGGTCGCCGGCGTCGCCCACGAAATTAACAATCCGGTTAATTTTATTTACGGCAACTTGACTTATTGCAAGCAGTACATGAGGAATTTGCTGGATTTACTGCACTTGTATCAAAAGCACTACCCGGAGCCTTGCCCCGAAATTCTCGACAAAAGCGAAGAAATCGATGTTGATTTCCTAGTGCCGGATTTGCTGAAAATTCTGTCTTCAATAGAGATGGGAACCGAACGCATCCGCCAAATTGTCCTGTCTCTGCGGAACTTTGCGCGGCACGACGAAGCAGAGATGAAGCTGGTGGACATTCACGAAGGGATTGACAGCACGCTGCTGATTTTGCAGAGCCGCCTGAAGTCAAACGGACTCGTACCGGGAATTGAGGTAATTAAAGACTACGGCAACTTGCCGAAGGTAGAGTGCTATCCCGGGCAGCTCAACCAAGTATTTATGAATATTTTGGCGAATGCGATCGACTCTTTGGAAAATCAGCCCCCACCCAAGACGATCAAAATCTCGACGGCGGTGGTGGACCCAGACTCGGAGGCTGGTGAGTCAGGAAAGTCGAGCGGTCAAGTTGTGGTGATTCGGATTCAAGACAGCGGGCCGGGATTGGCCGAAAAAGCTAAATGCCACTTGTTTGACCCTTTCTTTACCACTAAACCTGTGGGCAAGGGTACGGGACTCGGCTTGTCTATCAGCTACCAGATTGTGGTGGAAAAACACGGAGGAAGCTTGAACTGTATCTCGAAACCGGGACAGGGAGCGGATTTCAGGATTGAAATCCCGGTAGCTCGCCCCCCTGCGATCAAAGAATAAACCTGCGGGCGATCGGTTCCAAAAACATTTTTTAAATTTTATTGTCAAAATGCTTGACAGATTCCAGTGTTTGAATGTTAAGATAGTGAAGGTTAAGACGTTGGGGCGTCGCCAAGTGGTAAGGCAGCTGGTTTTGGTCCAGCCATTCAGAGGTTCGAATCCTTTCGCCCCAGTTAAATTGTGTTCGGTCAATCAATTATTTAACTGATAGTTTAGAGTCACCGCTCGTCCGACGAGAGAAAAACGACTGCCTAACTACAAACCTAATTAGGGGTTGCTCACAGGATATAAGAAACCGGGTTTCTTGCTGCGGATTTGGCCTAAAAGCGTAGATTTGCGATAGAGAAATCGGTTTCTTTGCTCACCAGTGCGGATTTTTGGCCCAAACACGTTGTTTTGCCTAAGTCCTCCTCCAAAAAGAGTGAACCCGCCCTACTCGCTCTCACGGCAAACTGCTGGGCCCGCGAGCATTTAGCCGATCGAAAACGTATCGGGAAATTGCCGGAAATGCTGTTTCGTCCTTGGCATAAGCCGGATCGTCTGCGAAAACAACTAAGATATAAATCGCGCGATCGTCTAAAGTTCTGACAAATGCCGCTTCGCTGCGGGATTTGGAAGTATAGCCTACTTTGGAACCAAAATAAATATTAGTTGGTAAAGATTCGCCTAGAAATCCTTGTATGGAGTTGCTGGGGTCATTTTTCCATGCTTTGGGGTCTAAGTCTCTCGTCAGCAAGTAAGCCATTTTGCGGCTGGCGACGCTGGAAACGGCTTGCCTAGTATAGATTTCATATATTAATCTGGCGGCTTGGTCGGTAGTTACTTGATTGCGAATCGGCTGGGAAGGATCGCCCCGCAATTGCAAGTCGCGACCGATTGGACCTTCTTGTTTTAAATAGTGTATGGGATAATTTTTGGTGGTTATACGAATATCATTGTATCCTGCTGACTGGAAAAAACTGTTAATTTGATTGCGCTTTTTCAGCCAGGTTTGCAATTCTTCTCCTGCGAGCCGTCCCCCGGATTTTGTATCTGTGATTTGGTCTAAAATTCGGCTAGCAGCATCGTTGTTCGAGACGCGAACCATTTGTTCTAGATCGTTCGTAAAGGCAGATTCTCTTTGCGTAATGATGCCTTTTTCTAGGGCTGAGTAAAAGGCTGCCATCCAAAATAACTTGGCAACGCTAGCGGGAAATCGGAGAGTTTGATTTTGATATCCGGCGAAGCTGTGAGCTTTGGCATTGCTGACATCAAATAAGGTAATTGATAGGGGTTCTGCCGGTAGTCCTTTGCTGGTCGCAATTTTCACAGCTTCATCAACAATCCCTTGCAATTCTTGAGAATAAACTGGATTGGGAGGTGTTTTGATGTTGTAGCTAAAGGTAGGCTCGCTTTGACGATCGGCTAAATTTTCCGATGGTTCAATTGTCGGAGGCGAGAGTGTTTCTTGAGGCGAGATGGGCTGTTGAGTCAAGATGACTGGCGGTTCTGGGGGACGGCGAATTCTGAACGGTATTGTGACAATCCAACCGATCGCGATCGCTCCGGCGATTAAACACAAAATGTTACGGTATTTTAGCCGAGAAAATTTCGTCCTCACTCGGCGACGAGATGGCACTGGGCCTTCGCTGCTTTGGCGTCGGCGTCCGACTGGGCGCTGGCTGCTTTGGCGTCGGGATTGGATTAGATCTGTTGCATGAATCTTTGCTCGCTCGGTCAACTGCAGATACAAGGCAGATGAACGCAGATTAACCCAGAGAATTTCAAGAATTGAGAGCGACTTTTGCAAGAGGTCTATGGGGCGTTGGGTCTGGATTGGGCGACGAGATGGGACTCGGCGCTCGGTGCTTTGGCGTCGGGACTGGACTGGACGCTCGCTGCTTTGGCGTCGGGACTCGATTGGGCGTTGGGGCCCGATGGGGCGGCGTCGGCGTTCTACTTGCATTGCAGTTTTGTGGTATCAAACTCGCACGATCAGTTTATAATAGGGCGGCGTCTAAATGACAAGTGTGTCGATCGAGTCCGCTGTTGCCAATTTTATCTGTCTGCTAGGCTGATTTATAGTTCTAAATAATTGTAAAAATTTCAGGATAGCACTCAGTGGAAGCAAAATCCTTTGAAAAACATGAGAAATTTTGGGAGTCTGGCGGTTTTAGGATTTGCGATCGCCGGGGTAAATAATTTTTTGATCCCTGATGTTTGGGCATTTCAGTCTCAACCTGCTGCAGAATCTGTGGTCTCGCGACAAACAGAAGGACAGGGCGCGGATGTAGTGCCAGAGTTGACAGGAGAAAGGGAAAATGGGGAAGTAACAAACAAGCAAACTGTTTCCAGTTTCCCAAGTATATTTTGGGACTTCAACAATTTACCTGAAATTTCCTATTCCCATTTGCTGGAGGTGCTGGCAAGACGACCTGACTCCAATAATCCGGAGAGAGAAACCGCTGCACAACCAGAAGAGATAGCACGTTTTGAAAAGGTTGTACAGTATGCTAAACGACAAAATTTGCACGATCGCTCGATCGGAGAAATCGTCCAGGCGATCGCCGATAATTTCCGGGGAAAGCCCTACGCCGCAGGTTTGCTGGACGAATCCGGCGAAGAAAAGTTGCTCGTAACTTTGAATAAATTTGATTGCGTTTTATTTGTAGAAACTGTTTTGGCGATCGCCAGGGGCGTAGCAGTACAAGATTACGACTATCAAAATTTTGTCACTCGCATAGAAGAACAGCGGTACTTAAACGGTAAAATGAACGGTTATTGCAGCAGATTGCACTATTTTTCCGACTGGATTAACGACAATCAAAAACGGCAAACTGTGGAAAATATCACCGCTGAATTAGGTGGCGTTCCCATGAATAAAACACTAAATTTCATGAGCCAGCACCGCAGCAGTTACCCGCAAATGGTCAAAGACGAAGCAACTTATCAGTGCATAGTCAGCCAAGAAGCAGACTTAGCCAAAACTACTGTTAATTACATCCCGACAAATCGGATAAAAAGTGTTTATTCTCAGTTAAAACCAGGGGATATTGTAGCGGTAGCCACGGATGTTAAAGGATTGGATGTCACCCACACGGGTTTAGTCTACCGCAGTGCTGACGGCAATATTGGTTTAATTCACGCTTCGCCTGCTGGGGAGGTGACAGTTGCTTACGACTTGCACAGATATATTAGGAGAGTCGAAAGTGCGATCGGCATTGTAGTAGCTAGGGCGAAAACCCCTAATTAAATGGGTTTGTACTCGTAGGGTGCATTAGCTTGCATTATTTTAGCTGCAAATTCCACTTTTCTGTGCTGACACAGCCTACAAACTAAAGAAACCGCGTTTTTTGCTGAATTTACGGGCTGCAACGAAGTATTTTTGTAAAAAAACCCGGTTTCTGGGCCCCCATGCGTAAGCCTCAAATCAATTGACAATTTCGCTGCGAGATACCTTACTACTTCTAGCAGGATTTGGCGTTAATTCGGGCGGCGAAACTGGAACACTTCCCCACTCATTCAAAAAGCTTTTCAGCAAAACCTCTTGCTGAGTGCGAAATGTCTCGACATTGGCCCCGCGATTCATAATCACAAACCACACTGTTTCTTGTTTTTGAGTGGGCAATGCTCCGCCCAAAGCGCTAACATTATCCAACGTGCCAGATTTAACTACTGCTAATTTGGGAAGCGCCCGTTCTGCCAGTATTCCTTCATCTTTCCCAACAACAGTTAAGACATCAGCAACTGTCATGCTGTAAGGTTGAAGATAGCGTTCTAAAGCTATAAATAACGCACAAGCAGCCCGGGGAGAAATGAGATTTTCTTCGCTCAATCCCGAACCGTTGACGAGTTGAATTTCTGCGGGAGGAACTCCGGTTGCTGCTGCTGCTTTTTGCGCGACTGTTTTGGCGCCGCCGACAGTATCAGCTAGCATATCTGCCATGAGATTGTTGCTGTACTGATTCATTTTTTTTATCAGTTCGGCAAGGGGCAAAGAAGAATGTTTGACTACAGGCTGCACGTCATTGGGAGGTGCTGACAAAACTTTTACAGTACCCTCAATTGCTATTTGGGGTTTTAGCGTATTTGGAGGTAGTGTTTGATACTGGGCGGCGGCTTCGCTGGGCCAGATTTCACTGTTCAATCCTTGTTTGAGCAATTCTCCAGATTTGAGGGGATCAAGTTCAAAATTCATGTAAAACTTATCAACAATTATCAAATTGCCACTGACTCGCTTAATCCCTTTTTGATTTAAGGCGTTACCGAGGGCGATCGCCTCTTCCCAAACAAACAACGGATCGGCGCTTCCCTGAACTATTAAATCGCCTTTTAATACGCCGTTTTCAATTTTTCCAGTTGTACCAATTAAGGTAATAAATTGATGTTCCGGCCCGAATTCTTGCAGTGCTACCAGAGATGTTGCTACTTTGGTAATAGAAGCGGCAGACAGAGGAACTGTACCTTGATGATTGGCTAACAAAGTATTGCCCGATTGCATCCAGATCCCTTGGTCTTCTTTGGCCAAACCTTGGGCTGCCAACCCGTTGAGATATTGCTGGATTTTGGTATTTGTGGGGGTTTCGGGATTCTTAGCAGAGACTATTAAGGGCTGAGGCTGACTTGGTTTAACTGGCGGCGGGGAAGATTCAGCTACAGGAGAGGGAGATGCAAGTTGAGGTGATTCAGTAGCGGCGCATCCGGCAATAATTGTGAGAAGGGCGATCGAACTCGCAGCGGTCAAGTAGCGGTTTTTCAGCATTACTTTAATTTTTTTCATCAAATGTACGATCGTCTGTTCGGCACGCCCGATGGAAATTTTAGCACTAGCCCGCGCGTTTTGGAGCATCCGGAGCTGCGTTACCCGAATTGCGAACTGCTAACATTAGCTATCTTCTTCTCCATCTTTCTTCGCGCTGTTCGCGTCTTCGGGGTTGGTTAAATAAATATTGTTTAAATACTGCGGGATTTTATACCAATAGCCCGGACTGTTTTTAGTTCGTAATCTGAAACCCTGAATTTTCGTTGGTAGCTCGATTGCCTTGGAGCCTTGAAACCCTTATTCTACGGTTGGTAATCAAAAAATGTTTGAAGTATTGTTATACCAGTTCCCAAAAGCAATGCAACTCTAGGCAAGCTCCCAACCCTTATCTTATAAGTCATTGCCAATTCTAAAATCTAAAATCTAAAATCTAAAATCTAAAATAGTATGATCTTCAGCGCCTGGGGCCTTCACCCCAGGCCGATCGCTCTGACAAATTTTCGATAAACTGGTTTATCCAGCCATACTCCCTATACTCAGCGGCACCATTTCGCCGTGCATCGTCAGGCCTAATAACATCGGCCCGCCCGGTCGAATCAACTCTCCTGTAAGCGCGCAGCGTTCCTCCTGCTGTGCTGTGGCATTAATGCTGGCTCGAATATCCGATCGAGAAAACATCTGCCGATACTCTCCAGACTTCTGCTGCACGTAATTCCAGAGCAAATCTCGAATCAAAGCTTGATAGCCTTGATTGCCTGCGAGCTCTTTAAGTCTCTCTTTGAGCTCTCTTTCGAGTCGAATGCTGGTGACTTCCATTTCGGTGGTTGAGGTTCTAGGTAGGGTATGCATAATTTTTTCTCCGTGACGGGTGGACATATGTGTAATATCAGTGTAGTATGTTTACAGCTAGATTTAAAGCTCTCTTACCACTTTCTGCCTGCTGTGAAATTTCTCCCCACCTACTCCACCTATCAACTGAAGTGCGATCGCCCCAGGGGTCGCTCCGAGTCGTTACGGCACGTCTTTAGGACGGGTTTTGCGACTGTCGCAGCGACCTCGTGGGCGGGCTTGGGCCTAAATAAACACGGTTATAGTGGATTAGGACAAATTGCAGAAATTAATTACAACGAGGTAGACCGGGACGGTCTGCAAGTGGCACAGCCATATCGAGATACGCGAAGCGGGAGGTACAGCTAAACGACTGTACCAAGACAGGATGAAAATTTGCCTTTAGCAGTTTTTCTAGCCCCCGCTTCTAAGTAAGAGAAGCGGGGGCATTTGATTGGATATTTGAGAAATTCGATCCGCTTGGGGAACTGGCAAAAAACCAGATGTAGCCAATGCTGACGAAGCACCCAAAATTCAAAATTTACAATCCAAAATCTAAAATCCAAAATTGACGAGGAGGAGCAAGCCGTGACCGTAGTAACTGATGTATTGAGGCAATCTGTGGTGGTGTTTTCTCAGAATTACCTACCAATGAGCCGTGTCAACATCAAACGGGCGATCGTACTGTTGGTAACAGGCAAGGCTGAACCTCTGGATTTTAGCATCGGCAACGGCTGGCTGGTGCGATCGCCCAGCACCAGCATCCACGTACCCGAACAAATCCGCTTGACTTTTGGTAACAGGGAACGCCTGTGGAAAGTGCCCCCGGTCAATCGCCGGGAAGTTCTGCGCCGCGACGCTCATTCTTGCCAATACTGCGGTAGCAACCGACATTTGACGCTGGATCACGTGATGCCTCGATCGAAGGGCGGCCCGCATACTTGGGACAATGTGGTGACTGCTTGCGAACGGTGCAACTCTCGTAAGGGCGATCGAACTCCCATAGAAGCCGGAATGTCTCTGCGAACTAAGCCGAAGGCCCCCATACACCCCACTGTTGCTTTTGCCGAACTGTTTTGGCACGAATATCAAATAGGGGAATAGGGAATTGGGCATGGGGCATGGGCCAAACAGGTAATTGGTAATTGGTAATTGGTAATAGCTAATAGTTAATAGCTAATTCAGTCCTGTAATTGAAAAGGATTTTAGGTCGCAATAGCAAACTTTTCATTCCGACCTATCCAATGCCCGATGCTCAATTCCCAATTCCCGATGCCCGATGCCCAATTCCCAATTCCCAATTCCCGATTTTCAATTTTAAACTTTCAATTCCAAATTTAGGGCTGTCAATATGCTGAAGTTGACTTACACTGAAACGGGCTTTAACCTGGAGCGTTTGGCTCAATCTCCCGAACAGTTAGTGGCGCTGCGAGTTGTGCTGGCTATGCGAGTTGGTCAAAGCATCAGCGTCGAACCGAGCACTGCGGCATTTTTGCTGCCCGCGAATTTGCCGGCGTTACCTCTGTTGGAATCTGAGGCCCGCCGAAACGACAACGATGCGATCGAGCTTTGTGTTGCTGATGCTGACTTTGTAGAAGTGACTCTGCGCGGTACGTGGATTTCTGGCGCGTCTGAGGGGGCTGACGGCGTGTTTGCGACTGTTTTGGGCGATCGGGTCGAGTTCTTGCTGCTGAAACTCTGGCTCGAAACTCAGGCTGCTGCGGAGGTTGTTGGGGAAGTCGGCGATTAATATTTGATGTTGAACAAGGAAGAGGGAAAAGGGAAGAAGCAAGAAGAAAATATTTTCTTCATATCGGACTCCCCCACTTTTTCCCCTTCTGCCGATCGTCAGTGGCGCACTCAATTCCATTCTCCTTGCAGCCCAAAAGCAGCCCAATAATAAGGAGATTGCCATTTTGGAAGCTGTAGCACTTCGATTTGCGCCGATCGCAGTGCCGCAGCAGGCGGCAATTTATCTTGGAGCATTTTTTTGTAAAATCGTGTCATCAGCTCAGAAGTTACTTGATCGTCAACACTCCAAAGAGAAACCACCACACGCGGCGCCCCCGCATACATAAACCCCCTCGTCAAACCCACCAACCCTTCTCCTTTAATTTCTTTTCCCAAACCCGTCTGACACGCGCTCAGCACCACCAATTCTGCCGGTAAATTGAGATTGAAAATATCATTCAGTCGCAAGTAGCCATTTTGTAAAGTGCCTTTCTCATCAACCAAAGAAAGTACCAATCCCGATAATTCTGGATGTTTGCTATTAGCAAATCCGTGCGTAGCGAAATGAACAATGCGATATTGAGATAAATCGGGATTGGTTGCCGTGGTACGATTAGCAGTAAAGTCAAACGCTTGTTTTTCCAAATCATCGGGAACCAAAGCCAGAATTTGCTCAGCTTCAGTTCGCGAGAAAGGTAAGCGAGTCCAATAAATTTCAGCCTCTGATGCAGATCTCTGTAATTGTTGCGCTTCCAAGGGCAGATTTTCAACAGTTTGATTCCTCGTTACCGGCGATGTACTCGTGCCTTTGAGCCGTTCATCGTCAGTGCTAAAAACTGGATCGGCAAACAAGGCGATCGTCTTTGGAGCCGGTTGACGAGTCGCCATATCCCGCCGCAGAATTGCTAAAGTTGAAGCAGAAGGCAGATTAACAATTTCATGCTTAACTATTAGCGGCGCTTCAGATTTTTCCAGAGAGAGTGCGCCAAAAGGGATGTATTGCAAGGCTCCATCCGCAACAATTAGCAAGCGCTTGTTGCCCAACTCAGAAGCAACTGGAGCGAGGATCATTTGGCTTATAAGTGCAGCCGATTCGGCAACCATTTGAGGAGAGGTTCTCGTGGTCTCTTTGGTTAAAGTATCGCGGAAATTCTTAGCCGTGGCTTCAATCTCGGTGCGAGAAGGAAGTTCGTAACTGGTGAAAGAAGTTTTCGTCACCGCCCACAAATAACTGCGTTCCTCACCCAAAGAATATTCTAAAAGTAGCGTATTGTCATCGATTACCTGTTGTTGAATTTGTTGCAGGTTGAGAGGTTCGGGATATTTTAAAGCAGCGTAACGAGGACTGCTGGCGCGAATTTTAGCTTCTGTTTGAGCGAGTTCCTTGAGAACTGTATCGATTTTTTGTTGAATTTCCTTCACAGCTTCTTGGGGAGATTGAGCGCTGACAATTTGGTATTTGCGAGTCTGAAAATCACTGAGTTGTTGTTGCAAATTTTGTTCTTGTGCTAGCAGTTGCGGGTCAACTCCTTGGCGAATATTTGCGCTCGCTTCGCTGAGGAGTTCAAGCAGACTGCGGGCGCGAGCACGTTCGCTAGCATGAAAGGCTTGTGCGTCGTAACCTTGATCTGGATTTTTCTGGTGCAGTTGCATCAACAAATCGATGTAAAACTGGTAATAATCTTGGTTGCGGGCAAAGTAAGACTGGCGCAGTTCTTGGCTAGCGATTTGAGTGCGGAGGTTTTCAATAATATTAATGGCGGTTTCGATTGGTGTTTTGGCGGCGGCGAGGTTATTTTGTTTGCGGTTTAAGATGGCAAGATTGTAGAGGATGTGCGCTTCTTCTGTTTTGTAACCGAGTTGTTGGGATAGAGATAAAGCTTGGTTATAGTTTTCAAGGGCGGTAGAATTCTGCCCTAAAGCAGCTTGTACTTTCCCCATTTGGTTGAGGATTGTGGTTTCTTTTACTTTGTCGTTTAAGTTTCGGGAGATGTTCAGGGCTTGGTTGTAGGCATTTAGGGCCGTTGACCATTCTTTTGAAGCGATGTAGGTGCTACCAATGCCAGTTAAGGCAGTAGCTTCTGCTGCTAAATTACCTGCGGGTCTGGAGATTACCAGGGCTTTGTTGTAGGAGTCTAGGGCATTTTTCCAGTTTCCTGCCGCAGCGCGAATATCACCAATGTTGTTAAGGGTGGTAGCTACTGCCCCAGGGTCATTTAAGTGATAAAACAAGCGCAACGCTTGGTTATAGTAATCTAGGGAAGTTTTCTCGTCAGCTAAATCGGTGTAGAGTTGACCGACACTGTTGAGGATGGCGGCTTCTTCTGCTTTAGCACCCCCTTGTTGTGATAAGCGCAACCCTTGATTGTACGAGTCTAGGGCAGATTGAAATTGTCCGAAATTGGCGTAAATTTTACCCATTGATAAAAGAGTGAGTGCCGCTTGGACGTAGTTTCGATCCACGCGATAGAGTGCGAGGGCTTCTTCTAACTTTTGAAGTGCGAGTTGTCTAGATTCGATGGTTCCTTGAGTAGAAAGTTGATTTCCTTTGATAAATGCTACTTCAGCAGCAGAAACTTTTATTCCTGCGGAAATATCCCATAGACGAGCAGTGCTATCCTTACTAGAAGTGAGAATTTGCCTACCATCCGGGCTAAATTCTGCACTCTTGACCTCTTTCTCATGCCCCCAGAACACTGCCAGCAAATTACCTTGGCGATCCCATAACCGGGCGGTGTGATCCGCACTGGCAGTCAGGATTTGCTGACCATCGGGGCTAAATACTGCGCTGGTGACCGAATCCTTATGCCCCTGCAACACAGCCAAGAGATTACCTTGGAGATCCCATAATCGGGCGGTTTTATCATTAATGGCAGTCGTCAGGATTTGCCGACCATCCGGGCTAAATGCTGCACTCTCGACCCAACTGTTGACCAAATTATCTGCCCAGAATTCTGCCACGAGATTACCTTGGCGATCTAATAACCGGAGCGGATCGACTTTATTATGCGTGATCATCAAGATGTGGCGACCATCTGGGCTAAATTTTGCTGTGAACCCATCCTCATGCCCGCCCAACACAGCTAGGAGATTACCTTGGCGATCCCATAACAGACCAACCTCTGCACCCTCATTATAGCTGGTAGTCAAGATGTGCCGACCATCCGAGCTAAATACTGCACTGATGACATTACTCTCATGCCCCCGCAACACAGCCAGGAGATTACCTTGGCGATCCCATAACCGAGCGGTTTTATCTCTATCACTACCGATTGTCAGGATTTGCTGACCATCCGGGCTAAATTTTGCAATTCTGACCAAACCCTCATGCCCTCCCAACACAGCCAGGAGATTACCTTGGCCATCCCATAACCGAGCGGTTTTATCATCATTACTGAAAGTCATCGTTTGCTGAACATCGAAGGGTAATGATGATTCAATTCGGAGCGAATCCTCATGCGCCCGCAACACAGCTAGGAGATTACCCTGACTATCCCACAACCGGGCGGTGTTACTACTGTCCGTCAAGATGTACCGACCATCGGGGCTAAATTCTGCACTGCTGACCTCTTCCTCATGCTCCCGCAACACAGCCAGGAGATTACCTTTGCGATCCCATAATTGGGCGGTCCGATCATTACTGAAAGCCAAGATTTGCTGACCATCCGGGCTAAATTTTGCATTGTAGGCGGAAACATTGTCGTCCCCCAACACAGCCACTTGAGCGTTATTCTTAGACACGCCTCCCTGAAAGCTTTGCAGAGCAGTCATTTGTTCGGATTGGGCGGAAACATTGTCGTCCCCCAACACAGCCACTTGAGCGTTATTCTGAGCGACTCCTTCGTGCAAGGTTTTCAGAGCAGTCATTTGCGCGGATTGGGCAGCGATCGCATCTGATACATCCCATAACCGGGCGGTGTTACTACTGGCCGTCAAGATTTGCCGACCATCGGGGCTAAATTCTGCTCCGGGGATCGAGAGCAACTCCTCCTGCCCCCGCAACACAGCTAGGAGACTACCTTTGATATCCCACAACCAGACAGTGTTATCCCCACTGGCAGCCAAGATTTGCCCACCATCGGGGCTAAATTTTGCCCTCATGGCGGAATCGTCCCCCAACACAGCCAGGAAATTACCTTGGCGATCCCATAACCCGGCGACGCTTCCGCTAGTCAAGATGTGCCTACCATCCGGGCTAAATTTTGCATTAGTCATCCTCAAAGTCACATGGGACTCCAACGAAGTCAGGCGATTACCCTTGCTATCCCACAACACGGGGGCTGCAGTCTTAAACCAAGTAGTCAGGATGTGCATACTATCAGGGCTAAATTCTGCACTTGCGATCCCGCCGCTAGATTCTCCAGGTGCGGCCTTACCTGCGATCTCACCTCCCCCCCCCCCAACACAGTCAGAAGATTACCTTTGCGATCCCACAACCGAGCGCTATCATCGCGACTGCCCGTCAAGATTTGCCGACCATCGGGGCTAAATGCTGCACTTGTGACCCCATCTTTATGCCCCCGTAACACAGTCAGGAGATTACCTTTGCTATCCCACAACCGGGCGGTTTTATCCTCACTGGCAGTCAAGATTTGCTGACCATCCGAGCTAAATACTGCACTTCTGACCCTCCCCTCATGCCCCCGCAACACAGCCAGGAGATTACCTTTGCTATCCCACAACCGGGCGGTGTGATCCCCACTAGCAGTCAAGATTTGCTGACCATCCGAGCTAAATACTGCACTTGTGACCCCATCTTTATGCCCACGCAACACAGCCAAGAGATTACCCTTGCTATCCCACAAGCGGGCGGTTCTATCGCTACTAGCAGTCAATATGTGCCGACCATCCGGACTAAATACTGCACTGTGGATTGAATTTTCATGCCCCATAAACATGGCGACTTGTCCGCCAAATGCTTGCACGGGTTGCTGCGTTTCTGATGCGCCTGGGTTTTCTGTCGCCGGTGATTGGGATGGCGTGGGAATCCTGGGTTGGCCGCTGATCGGGATGCTGTAGGTAGTAGCGAATACCACTCCCATCACCAGAGGGAGACAGCGATGCACTTTTCGGTATTTATCTGGCAGCATAATTGTTTGTTGGAAGAGTTAAGAATTGGGAGAGGGGGGTCAACTGAACCTTTCTCTAGCGAATCCGTAAAAGTCAAAAGCTATAGTTGCTTTTTGGATAGGCAAATCTCCTTACCGTTGGCTCATTTTTTACTGAGGTCATTAAAATTAAGATGGGCTGGGCGTTAGTTGTCAGAAAAAAATATTTATGTTAAGGACAAACTCTATCATTTTTCATAATCTTTGTCTGTCATTGGCTGCGTCAAAGATGAGGAAAAGACGTTAAGGGCAGTAACTTGAATCGGCGGCGCGGCGTTGGCTCGTCGATGTTATTATCTTTTGACTGGCTGACTGTCGTTTGTAAAGCGAGCTGATTTTTCTCAAGGGACAGCTACCTGGGTGTAATACCAACTCCGGTAGCGTGGGAATTAATATTACCCCCAGTCAGGACACCGCGAGCGCCTAAGTCCTCATATGCTGCACCATTCTCAATTAGCCTTTTAGGAACAGGCTGTCCGGCCTGTTCCACAAGAAAATTTATATTTTGTGGAACAGGCCGGACAGCCTGTTGCTGACAATGCTGCCAGATATCAGTAAGTCCCTTTAGGGTGTATAAATTATATTGAAGTAAATGCCCTTATCTTGCAGATTATCGCCTTTATCGCTAATTCTCACCAATGGGAAAGCGTAATCTACGCGCAAGTTCACCCGCTGTATCGGTTCCCAGATTACCCCCAAACCCACACCTGCTAAAAATGTCTCATTGGTTAATTTATTAGGATTGTTCGCAACGTTCAACACCATACCGGCATCCAAAAAAGGAGCCAATTGAAGTTTGGGATTTCCCGAAGCATCGCGCTGCAAAGTAATCCGATCCTCGATCGAAACTCTGAAGCCGTTATCCCCAGAACGGACATTTTGGCGGTAGCCGCGCAAAGATTGCCCGCCGCCAATTACAAATTGCTGTGAAGGCAACAAACTATTAGCTGACAACTGTAAGTCTGCCTGCAAAATTAATAAATGTTTGTCATTCAATCGCTGTACTCGCTGCACTTGACCCAGCCAACTAAAAAATTGTCCGTCGGGATCTGAACCTTCGTTTTGAGTAGCATCAAACAAGCTAGTGCCGATCGTAAATTGCGATCGCACGGCCCAAGCACCCTGCGGGTCGCGCCGAATGTAGTCCTGTCCCAGCTTAATTGCGCTCGTAGTGGTGACACCATTGGAGTCCGGGCCGATGCCAAAAGGAGTCGGTTCGCCGCCCACAAAAGTTCTACCTGTCTGATAAGTAAAACCGGCAGATAAGGCAAATTCTTCGATCGGCGTTCTCCGCAGCGGCTGGCGGTAACTAACTTCAAATAAATGCGATTTTCCTGAAATGTCAAAAGCGTCAAAAGGTTCTTGTACGATACTGTTGCGGTTCGGCGCCGCCCTCAATTGCAAAGTGCCGTTCATCGCATTTAGCGGCACGCGATAGCTGAAATCAAACACATCTGAATCCCCCAGCGATCGATAATAAGCCCCTGCCAGTTCGTCGCCATTTCCTGTTATATTGCGGTGCCGCAAACTAACCCCCAATCTTTCGGAACCGACACTGGGAGGCGAGTAATTATCAATGCTGAAAGTAGGTTGAAACGGATTAGCTTCCGAGACTCGGACGATCAGAATGCTCTCGCCTTCCTTATCCCCAGCCCGCAGACTGGCTTCTACATTGTCAAATAAAGGATCGACTCGCAGCAGCCGGAGTTGGTCTTCTAATGAAGCTGTGCTTAAAGGCATTCCGGCACCGAGTCGAATCCGGCTGCGGATGTAACTTGGATTCAATCTTTTAGTTCCTTCTACCTCAATTCTGGCTAGCTGGCCTTCAATCACTTGAATTTGGACTACCCCTGCGGTGATAGTTTGGGGTGGCAAGACTGCTCTCGAAGTGATGTAGCCACGATTGAGGTAAATTTCGGTAATTTTGTCGGCGATTTGTTTGAGCTGTTCTAGGGTGGCAGAACGGCCCTCTAACGGGTTGACTAAGGCATTAATTTCGTCTTGGCTTAAAATTGTGCTGCCAACTACTTGAATTTTCTGCACCTCAATAGGTGTATTCGGCAGCGTTGGGGGAACTGGCGACGGGGACGCCGGCGCTACTGTGGGCGGTACTTGGGGAGGTTCTGGGGAAGGCTGCGGGGCCGGTTGCAGAAATCGATCGCGATTTGGATCTTGTTCCGTCGGCGGCGGTGGCAGGTTTGGAGGCAGCGAGGGTTGGTTCTGGGCTAAAACATGATTGCAATGTAGCTGGTTCTGACATTGGGGATCGTTGTCAACCAGATTTGTTTGTTCGGGCAAGATGCCCGCACCACAAGCAGTTCCATCGATTGTGGAACAGGCCTCTTGGCTGTTCTCGGCGGGGTTCGATTTTGTTTTTGGTTCAGGGTTGGTGTCGATCGAATCGGGAAACTGATTTAAGTTGGTTCCTGTTTCATCCTGCTTGATTTCCAGTTTTTGCAGTGCTAATACTTGATTGCCCCTATCTGCGGAGTTGTCAGCGGCGATGGGCAACTGAGAAATATCCTTTGTTTGGGATATAGCTTTATTGGCATAAAAGCAAGCCATCGGGAACCCAGTTAAAAGTGAAATTCCCAACCGAAATAGTGCAATATTTGCATTCGGGCGCATAATTAATAATTTCTCTAAAATAAGTTTGTCGGCTGCTTGACTATGCCAGTTTATCATTTAGTATTAGGCGAAATTTGACCATCAAAATCTCCACAGTCCGCCTTTCAAGATGGCAGAAGTCCGAACTGCCGATCGGTACACAAATTTTAATTTATTTAGGACGATCGACCAAACAACCCGGAACAGGCAAAAATCATCTGTGGTGCTGCCAAATACGGCGCTCGAAACCGAGTTTTTCGTACTTGCTGCACCAGTCATACCATTTGAGATTTGAGATTTGGCAAGGACTCGCCCAATAACGGGTACTGTATCCCGAACGCTCATCAGTGTAGATCCTAAAATTTTAGACTCCTGTTCTTGCTCCCAGATTCAATGCAGCAAGTAAATCTAAAATCTAAAATTTAAAATCTAAAATCTAAAATCGACTGACTGATGGCTATCACCGTTTGGGGCTTGCCTACCGTTGCATTCTTTTTTGAAACTGGTGCTGAATTATTTTCTTGTGATAGGCGTTAACTCACTTGCGACTAAGGGTTCTTGGGATATTTTGCCGAGTTCGACTGAGTTCAACAGTGCTGACCACTTGATCGCTAAATTGGCATCACTGGGAGACTCGATACGCAATTGAGCTAGAGTTGCCAGGTACTCGTACCAGAGACGTTGTTGGGCGAAGATACTGAGCTTGGTGCGATCATCGGGCGATCGCTCCAACTCTGTTTTCACGGTTGGGGCGAGTGCGGTGCGGTTGATCCACCCGGAAACGAGAACATCATCTGTTGTATTTTTTGGGTTGCATTTGATAGTAAAGTACCATTGATAGTTTTTGCCAACTTCCAGGGCTGGCGAGTTGTCGTCGGAGCCGAGGCTGACGCTAACGATACCTGCACGGCTAGTTACCATGCGAAAACTTTTTTTGTATACTGTTTTGTCTCTTTGGTCTGCTAACTCAAACTGAACTGTTTTGTCGAGGGGTACGGGAAGGTAGTAGAAAAATGTTGGCTTTGCTGATATGGTTTGCCCCATAGTTGATTGGGGAATCAACGCAGTTAATGCAGTTGTGGCCGTGGGGCATTCTAAGCCGCGGGTTCCTCCCCCTTCACGCCTTCCCGGTACTCCGTCCTCCGGCGGTTGAAAGCTATTCCACGTGGAACCCGTTGGCTGAATGTTTGGTCTGCTTCCGCTGGATTCAGGGGGTTGAACTGTTTGCCAGTTGAGGGGTAGCTGCGGCCGTGAGGGGCGCGGGACAATGTTTGCGCGGCTGTTGAGAGCCTCTGCTGGTATTAAAAAACTACCGGCGGCAACTGCCTCTAAAGACAGAATTAAGGAAAGAGCACCGATATTTAGAGCAGACTTCAAAGCCATGACGAACCTGCCTTTTGATGAACCTAGGAACTTTATCGCACGGTTTTATTCTATCCAAGGTTTTGACGGATATAGTAATCCGTTGTACTTAATTTATATCTTCAGGCAGATACGATTATTTGGGTCGCTCTGATCAACATATAATTCTGTGTTGCGTTTGTCAGTGGTAGCTTAGTAGTTATACTTACTTTCATTCACGGCAGCAGGTTGGGTTGAGCTTGTTAAACCCAACTTTGACAAAGACTAATATTCGGGTTCTTTTAACTCTAGCAAGAGGCTACAACGCGTCTTTTCGTAAAAACACCCGGTTGATGCGTCAATCCTGAATATCAGGAAACTCGGCAATTTTGCTGGTGAACCTCAAGCGATCGGCTACAAGTTACATATCAGGTTTTCTGTACAATACCGGCAAGAAATTTAGCATGAATCTCGATTCACCTGTTCTCTCGGACAAACAGCCTTCGGGGCTGCGGATGGTAAGACCCATCGGAGTCTTGGCACTGCACGGCATTGCTTTTTTAGGAAATAGGTTGTTCGCTGTCGATCGCGCCGAAGGGCTGCTATTGGAGATCGATAGAGAAAGTGACAACACTACTGTTTTGAATCCTTATCAAACGGCTAAGTTTGCGGGCGCAACCGGGCTGGCTATTTCGGAAGATACTCTCTGGTTTGCGCGGGATGAGGATATTTGTTGCTGTCGGGGCGCAATTCGGGACGGGGCGATCGCTGAACTCAAACCGGAACATTTTGTTTCGCTTTCTTATCCTGCTGACGGGATTGCTGTTTGGAAATCTACGCTTTATGTCACTTGCCAGAGATTGGGTTCTATTCTGGTTTTTGACCTGAAAACGGGTCGGGAAATTACTCGGTTTTACGCTCCCGGTATTGGGGTAGAAAATATCACCGTCCGGGATGAGGAACTTTGGGTTTGCGACAAGACTGAGCAAACTGTTTACTGTTTGGAACGGGGAACTGGGGAGATTAAATTTAGTGTTTTGACTCCCTTTGAGTTGCCTTCTGGTTTGGCTTTTCACAAAGATTCCGAGACCGGAGAGGAGGTTCTGTACGTGGCTTATGCCGGGGATGAACTTTACATCCGGGACGACCCGAATTCGGAAGATCCTTTTCAGTTGACGAAGCGCGATCGCACTTTTATTCAGCCTTTGTCTTTCTACTACAATGAAGCTGACCGCTACGCTCTGTCAAATGGTTTTTTGATGGAAATGTCTTATGTGGAGGAACTGTCTCCTCTTGATGAGGTAGAAATCGAAAATTTGGAGTGGCGGATTGCTTTGCCTTCGGAAACTCACCGGCAAAAGGTAAGGAGCGTTACGCCTATCGGAATGCCTTTTACTGAGGAAATTCAGGAAGGGGAACGGGTGGCGGTGTTTAAGTTCGATCGGCTGCACCCTGGGGAACGCCGAATTTTTGGCTGGAAGGCTTTGTTAGAAGTTCGATCGATTAAGTATCAGTTGTCGCCTCGGGATGTCGAAAAGGTTCCGAAGCTGTCGCCGGAGTTTGCCGCTAAGTATTTGGTGGATAATGACAATTTGGCTATGGATACGGAGATTGTGCGATCGGCTGCTGTGGCTGCCATTGGCTCAGAAACTAATATTCTGAGGCAGTTACTGAGCATTCGCAATTTTGTTTACGACCAACTTTCTTACGGGATTAGGCCTCACATTGACACTCCCGATATTGTATTACGCCGCGGCATTGGTTCTTGTGGCGAGTACGTGGGGTTGTTGCTGGCTTTGGCAAGGTTGAACGGGATTGCTTGCCGCACGATCGGGCGCTACAAGTGTCCGGCTTTTGCTGACAGAAAAGGTGTGTCGCTGGAGCCGGATTTCAATCACGTTTGGCTGGAATTTTACATTCCGGGTTTTGGCTGGGTGCCGATGGAATCTAATCCTGATGATATTCAAGACAGAGGCCCTTATCCTTTGCGATTTTTTATGGGCTTGGCTTGGTATCACGTAGAAATTGGCAAGGGAATTCGGTTTCAACGTCTCACGAGCGGCGGTCTTCCTTTGAACAAGGAGGATGTTTCCGTGGGAACTCTGGCAATTAATCATGTGAGGTTTACAATTTTGGAAGATTTGCCAGCAGTTTGAATCGAGTGTTAACAATTAACAGTTAGCCGTCAACATTCAACTGTTAATTGTTAACATTTTTCATCTAAAATCGAAAGTAGAAAATGTAAAATCAGAGGAAGAGGGGTTGTGGAATTTTCGATTGCTAATATTCTAGTTTTAGTGGCCTTTGTACTGCTGGTGACGGTGACTGGCGGGGTCGCTTATTTGACTTCTGTTGAGTGGCGCGATCGCAGGCGGTTAGATAAGGCTAAACGGAAAAAAAAGTAGCTTTTTGCTGTTGACAAAGGGCCTATTTTATGATAAAAAACAAGGCGACCCAACCAGGTCGCCTTGTTTTTTATTTGAGGTATAGCAGAAGTCCGAGGGAAGTCGGAAAAAGGAAGATGCAAGAATCGCCATGGTTTCAGCAATTTAAAATGTCCTAACCGGCTTGGCGGTTGCTATATTTTCACCGCCGATCAAAGAAAGTTCGCTAACATAAACGTTGTAGGTTTGTAGTGAGGACTTGAGTTCTATTAGTTTTATGAGGAGTCACGTTCTCACTACAAAACAATTTGATTGCAGTCGTTCGTTAGCGAAGCCCTCGAAGAGGATCGCACATAAGATGATTCACCGGCAGGACGCCCGCGCCACAACAAATACACCACAACGAACACACAGGAAAAAAGGGATTTTGGAGTTGGTATTTTAAGTC
Organism: Microcoleus sp. MON2_D5; assembly: GCF_036701905.1. Lineage (NCBI taxonomy): Bacteria > Bacillati > Cyanobacteriota > Cyanophyceae > Oscillatoriales > Microcoleaceae > Microcoleus > Microcoleus sp. MON2_D5. The sequence continues at coordinate 57,530 of NZ_JAUBRM010000022.1, read as the reverse complement.
CACTGTCTGAAAAATGTATTTTCTTGCCAAGCGGCGGCGGTGCGTTTTTCAAGTGCTGCCATTTCTGTTGTGTTCAGGGGTTTGAATGCTTGGGCGACTTTGAAGTTTTCTTCTAATTGCTTTACTGAGTCGGCGGCGATGACGCAGCAGTGTACGCCCGGAAGTGAAAGCGTGTAGCCCATTGCTTGGTGCATTCCATCTAAAACACCGTTCTGAAATAATTTGCCGTAAGCTGGTATTTTCATGGCTATGACGCCGATGTTTTTTGCTTTGGCTACTGGTAAAGCGCTGGTAACAAAGGAACGCGGGTGATGTTTTTCGGCGGCGTTTAGGGAGATTAATGTTGTGTCGAAAGGATAGCGCTCCAAGCCGGCGGCAATGATGGCAGGTTCGTGGTGTCCGGTGATGCCGGAAAAACGAATTATTTTTTGCTGTTTGGCTTCTTCGATCGCCTTTATTGCTCCTTTGGCACTGAAAATTTGGTCTAATTCGGCTTGGAATGAGACGTGGTGGAGTTGCCACAAGTCTAGCCGATCGGTTTTCAATCTTTTGAGCGATCGCTCTAAGTCTCTCCACGCGCCATCTCTGTCTCTGGCAGAGGTTTTTGTGGCTAGGAATAGGCGCGATCGATATGGTGGCAAAACTTTGCCTAAGTTTTCTTCGCTGGGCCCGTACTCGGCCGCCGTGTCAAAATAGCGAATGCCTAGTTCGATCGCGCGTTCAATTTGCACCGCTGCTTCTGCTTCTCTTCCCGGCTGCGACAGCGGTGTTTGTCCGGCCCCCCCCAAACCGAAAATCGGCACTTTCACCCCGGTGTTGCCTAACACTCGTTCTGGCATTTTTACTGTGGCGGCCGCCTTGTTAGTGGGTGCGGCTGCGATTTCCCGATCCTGCTGTTCGATCGCCTTAGCACCTGCAATGCTGCTGGCAACAGCTATACTGCTCAATATAAAATTGCGGCGAGTCTTTTTGCGGGTCATTGTTTCCGTCTCCTCAGAATATGTGAGAGAAATTAACCGCGTTTGTGTTGGCACAATACATAGATTTTTACCCCAAATCGGATAATTTTCCCCCTCTCCGAGGGAGGAGATGGCCGGGGGAAAATTATTTATGTGCCGATCGACTATTGGTCAATTATCCATGCCCGAATCAGTTCGTTTATCTGTTCTGGTACTTCGTCGTGCGGACAGTGACCAGCTTTGATAAAGTGTTCTGTTAACTGCGGATAGTGTTTGCGAAATTTAGCGCTTCTTTCTGTGGAATTCATCCACGGATCGCCTTCTCCCCACAGCATTAGCAACGGGCAGGTTAATTGACTAAGTAATACGTCAATTTTTTCGCCTTGGGGTGTTCGGAATACGGAAGCGAATACTTTGGGGGCACCGGGATCGCAGGAGGGAAGGTATATTTCTTCTACTAATTGGTCTGTAACGGCGCTTTGGTCGAGATATACTTTTTCTAGGGTTTTCCGAATTGTCGATCGCTGGCGCACGTACTGGAACAGCAGAAAACTTGCCCAATCTTGCTGAAATAAGGTTTTAGCTACTGCAGATATGGCTTTTTGCAAGGGCGGGGCTTCGGGTGCGGGCTGCGGTTCGCTGAAGGGGCCGGCGCTGTTGATTAATATGAGTCCGGCTGCTGATTCGGGGCGCTGGGCGGCTACACACAAGGCGGCGTAGCCTCCGAGGGAGTTGCCGGCTAGTACGGCGGGCCGGCCGATGATGTTGGTGATAAAGTCGTGGAGTTGGTCGCGCCAGAGGTCGCCGCTATACTGCAATTCGGGTTTTGCCGATCGCCCGAATCCGATCAAGTCGATCGCCCACACCTCAAAGTCTTTGCTCAGCCCGCTGATATTTTTGCGCCAGTGGTCTGTGGAGGCTCCAAAACCGTGAATTAACAGCAGGGGAGGGCGTTCTGGATGCCGATCGCTCGATCGAACGTAGTATACTGAATGCCCCCGCCACTGCCAGTAAGTGCCGGCTATGGGGGCTGTGGTGATGGCTGGGGTTGTTTGCATGATGTAAAGAAATAATTATTTACTTTAACTATTGTATCGCGACGCTCAGATTTATAAAGTTTGGCATCCGCGCCGGGGCTCCGCTAGCAAAGGATTCGTCTATGTGAGCGAGTTGGGATCTGGCGATCTTACGCACTCAGGATTAATAAGTTTTGTAACGAATATTGATTTTGTGAGGGTCGCAGCAATGGGAGATGTTTTGCCCGATCGCATTTGGGAAAATAAATCGGGTTTTGGCTGCAACATACCTAGGTATGATGATTGTGCTGTGTGGCGGTAAGAGATAGCTCTGGGGCGATGGGTGCAAAGCTTGGCGGCGAGGGTCGAACCTGATTGGTGAGGGTCAAGGGATCGACTTTTTTATAGTTATTTCCGAGCTTTTCCAGGTGGGGATCGTTTGTTCAAAAGGTGTTGACGGCTTGGGGGATGCAGCGAACCTAAGCGTTACGAGTTGGCAAAAGCTGAAATCAAAAATTTCGTGGCTGGGAGAAGTTATAAGTAAAATTACTGATGGTTCTCTGCAGAAGTTTCTCAGAATCGCTGAATATTTTGTGACGTTGTTTGCTGTTCTTAATTGCTTTGATACTCTAATATAGAAGTAGAGCTGCGCCGCTCAATTAATTAGCATTTTGAATACTAGGGAGCCAACTATGCAGGGTGTGAACTTTATCCACCTGAAAGTTAGGGAGTTTTCTGAGTGATTGCTATTTCACCCCGTCCCGTCGGACGCAATTGGATTACGATTAGCTTCGCTTCTACTCTATACCTTTGTCCTATTTTGGATCTGCTCCTAGCAGAGGTGCCAGATTACTGGCAAGCAGAATTGCGGTTGGGGCTTCAAGAAGCTTTGGTAAATGCTGCTAAGCATGGAAACAAATTAGACCCCGGTAAAACTGTTGGAGTCCGTTTTTCGATCGTCCAAAACCAATATTGGTGGGTGATATCGGATGAAGGTTCTGGCTTTAATGCCCCTTGCAGTTGTAACCTTTATACCGATGATTGCGACAGTCTCCTAGCAGAGGACGTTGCAGATGACTCTGGACTACCTCATGTGGAACAGGAATGTGGTAGGGGGTTGTTTATTCTTTACCAAATATTCGATCGGGTAGAGTGGAATGCTCAAGGTACAGAGTTACGGCTGTGCAAAGAACTTTCCAGTCGCTACCGGCTGCCTCGCTTGCGCTAGAACTGCTATTTGGCAGCAGTTTTAACCTCAGCTAAACCGGGAAAATTTTTCGTTCTCGGGCTGAAGTTTGCAGTGAGAATTTGAACGTTCTGGCTATTGATAGCTGATCATAATGCAAAATCTGAGTTTTGAGTTAAAAAAGTATAAATCTTTTGAACTCACAATCGCGCTGCTCGATCGAGCGGCGCGATTGTCTAAGTTTTGAGCGACTACTCAAGCCAAAACTCAACACCCCCAAGCGTTACGAAGAACGAAGCAATCTAATTATTTGCCGTGGGTGGGACAGGGAGGAGCCGATATCGATCGATCCAGCCATCCTGCTGCTTGGTTTAAGCGCGGGAGAGCTTCTTCGGGCTGTTTTTTGAGCAAAAAGACCAAAGCGGCCGCAGCTTGCTCGCAGGCCCGCGCGGAACGGTTGGCTTTGAGGCGGTGCCAATCTTTTTCGTGGATGGCGAGGCGCGCGGCTAGAGCTTGGGCTAGTTCTACCGTGCTCAGCTCGTTGAGGTTGACAGTTTGGGTTGTTTGTGTAGTTTCAAGCATAGGTGGTAAGGAAGAGGGAAGAAGGAAGAAGGAAGAAGGAAAATGCGATAAAATCAATGGTTTCAGCAATTAAAAACGTTTTAAATGCCGCTCAAGTTGCTATACTTATGTCTATTTGGCTAGAGTTCGTTAATTTAGAAAATATACTGCATATAATAACAACTTAATTGGAAATCGGTTTTTTTTATTATTATTGTCAGGTTTGCAGATCGAAATGCCTCAACAGCCGTCAGAGTTAAATCCGGAAGAGCAAGAAAGCGAGTTTGTTCAAGCGCTCGCAGCAGTAGAGCGATCGCTCGCGGCAGTCAAAGAACGGTACACTCAAATTCAGGTCGATCGACAGCGCCAAGTCGAACTCGGCCATCGGCGCGAAGAAATCCGCCAGTCGGGACGCCCAAATCCATTGCCGCAACTCAAAAAAGAATTGCGGGAAATTGAGCAAGAATTGGAAACTATCGAGTTGAATTTAGAAAGCAGCCTGTTTTCTTGGGGAAGCATAAAACAACCTTTTTGGCAAGCAGTTCGCTTTGGGGGACTCGGTATTTTGATCGGTTGGATTTTGAAATCCTATGCAGGTTGAACAATGTTGGGATTTTTGATTTTTTTATTTACCGCAGAGGGCGCAGAGGGCGCAGAGGAAGAGAAAAGAGATAAAGATGGTGCAAAATAAATATTAAATAAACAGGAGGGGAGATGACAAATCAACGAATTGCAGCAATTTTGCGCGCAGGTGAACCCGACGAAACTGTAACTGTTCAAGGTTGGGTTCGTACCAAACGCGAATTGAAAGAATTTGCCTTTGTGGAAGTCAACGATGGTTCGGCGATGGCTAACTTGCAAGTAGTCATAAATTCCGATTTGCCAGACTTTGAAAATGTACTGAAACAACTGAATACAGGTGCATCTTTAGAAGTGTCGGGAGTGCTGGTAGCATCTCCGGCGAAGGGACAGCGAATTGAGTTGAAAGCCTCACAAGTACAAGTTTACGGCGATGCAGACCCGCAAACTTATCCGCTGCAAAAAAAGCGCCACTCCTTTGAATTTTTGCGGACAATCGCGCATTTGCGACCGCGCACAAACACCCACGGTGCTGTCTTTCGAGTCCGCAATGCTTGTTCGGCGGCGGTACACCAATTTTTTCAAGAACGCGGTTTTTTGTGGGTTCACACTCCGATTATTGCTGCTAGCGACTGCGAAGGTGCGGGGGAAATGTTCGCCGTTACCAACTTTGATTTAAAGAATGTGCCGCGCACTGATTCGCAAGAGGTTGATTATGCTAAAGACTTTTTTGGAAAGCGCGCCTATTTAACAGTTAGCGGCCAGTTGGAAGCGGAAGTTATGGCGCTGGCTTTTGGAAATGTTTACACTTTCGGGCCGACTTTCCGAGCGGAAAATTCTAATACTTCGCGACATTTGGCTGAGTTTTGGATGATTGAACCGGAGATGGCTTTCTGCGATCTGCAGGGAAATATGGATCTGGCTGAGGCGTTTTTAAAGTACATTTTTAAATACGTTTTGGAGCAGTGCCCGGAAGATATGGAGTTTTTCAACGAGCGCATTGACAAAACGGTTTTGGCTACTGCTGAAAATATCATTAACAATCAGTTCGAGCGGATTACTTATACGGAGGCGATCGCACTTTTGGAAAAAGCCGACAAAAAGTTTGATTTTCCGGTAAGTTGGGGCTTGGATTTGCAGTCGGAACACGAGCGTTATTTGGCTGAGGACTTGTTTAAAAAGCCGACAATAGTCAGCGATTATCCCGTCGGGATTAAAGCATTTTATATGCGTTTAAACGATGACGAAAAAACGGTGCGAGCAATGGATGTTTTGGCTCCTAATATTGGGGAAATTATCGGCGGTTCGCAGCGGGAAGAAAGGCTGGATGTATTGGAGCGGCGCATGGAAGCCCAGGGTATGAATAAGGAGGAATTGTGGTGGTATTTGGATTTGCGCCGCTACGGTACTGTGCCTCACGCTGGGTTTGGTTTGGGATTTGAGCGGTTAGTGCAGTTTATGACGGGAATGGGGAATATTCGGGATGTGATTCCTTTTCCGAGAGCACCTTTGAGCATTGATTTTTAGCAAAACGTAGGGACACTCCAAGAGCCCGTTGGTGTCAACTTAACGTCAAACGTAGTATCAGTCTACTGTCGGACGATTAAGCCTCGATCCCCCCTAGCCCCCCTTAATAAGGGGGGGACAAGAATATTCTCAAAGTCCCCCTTCTTAAGGGGGATTTAGGGGGATCTAGACTCAGCTAAAAGCGATATTTATCAAGGGTTTTAGGCTGAAGTTGACACCAATGGGCGAATGCCCGCGCCCCTACCTGAAAACAGAGGAATGCAAGCCTTTGTTACCGATTAAGTCGCCGAGGGAATTGTGATATCAACAGATTGCACTTTGACCGAAGTTCCCAAACTCGATAACGGCGGTTGAATTGCTGCCGTATTTCCCACTACTAATGTTACCAAATTCTCCGGTTTCAAGTAAGTCTTGGCTACGCGCTGCACGTCGGCAATTGTTGCTGCTTCGATGCTGCGGCGGTAGCGAAAAATGAAATCTTCGGGATAGCCGTAGTATTCGTAGCGCATTAATCGCGACAAAGTTTGACTGGGATTTTCAAATTTGAAAATGAAAGAATTCAGGGCGGAATCTTTAGCAAAAGCTAATTCTTCCTGGGTAATTGGTTCGGTGCGGATACGATCGATCTCGGCGCGAATCGCCTGGATAAATGGTACTGTGGCGTCCGATCGCGTTTGGCCTCCAGCGACAAACACCCCCGGATAGTCATATCTCGGACTCCAAGCCGCGTATACTGAATAAGCTAAGCCTTGGCGCGATCGCACGTTATTAAACAAACGGCCACCGAAACCGTTGAGAACCCCGTTCATCACGTCCAAAGTACCGTAATCTGGACTGCTGAGCATTCCGCCCAAATGTCCCATTTGCACGTAACTTTGACTTAACTGCGGCTGATTTACCAAAAATATGCCGCCGCCATTTGCTGGCGATACCGTTGGTAACGCAGGCACTTCTGCACTCTGACTCGGTTGCCAATTGCCGAATTTTTGCTCGATGAGCGATCGCATTTTAGCTGTATCAAAGTCACCAGAAATACCCAAAATCATATTCTTGGGGTGGAAATATTTCTGGTAGAAACTCACCACATCGTCGCGGGAAATATTGGCGAGGGTTTTGTATTCTACTGTGCGCGCGTAAGGACTGCGAGATCCATAAATTAACTTTTCAAACTCGCGGCCGGTAATATCGTTAGGATCGTCATTGCGGCGGGCGATCGCACCTTGAGTTTGGTTCTTCGCTAAATCTAACTTTTCCTGAGCAAATATTGGCTCCCGAATCACTTCCGCAAATAAGTCAAACACGGGTTCCACATCTTCAGCTAAAGCACTAAAATTAGCGCTGCCAGAAGTAACATCAATCCCAGTTTCTACCGACGCTGCTCGCTGTTCTAGCAACTGATTTAATTCATCAGCCGTATGCCGGCTAGTACCGCCAGTTCGCATCACTTCTCCCGTCAAACCTCCCAGCCCGATTTTATCGGCAGGTTCAAAACGCTCGCCCGTGCGAAATAGCGCCGTTCCCCCGACTAACGGGAGTTCCCGGTCTTCCATCAGATACACCCGGATACCATTTTTCAGCTCGAAGCGAGTGTATTTAGGCAGTTTAATTTCTGCCAGCGGGGGAAATGTTAATTCGTCGTAGTGTTTGGGTGCCGCCGCAAAGGAAGGTAACAAATTAAACGTGCCAAGTGAAACAGTAAAAAAGCAAAGCGATAGCAGAAATAACTTTACTTTTTTCAGTCTCAATTTAGTCCTTTTCATTCTTTCTCCTAAGTTTTATATTGTGACAATTCTACAGCGAGGCCTAGCCTCTGGATATGCGTTCCCAGGCTCTACCCAAGCCGTGACAACTTAACGTTAAACCAACCGTCTCTCTTGTTTGTCACGAACTGCCAGATCCCCCCTAACCCCCCTTATTAAGGGGGGGACAAGACTCTTCTCAAAGTCCCCCTTCTTAAGGGGGATTTAGGGGGATCTAGAGTCGAATAAAAGCGACATTTATTATGGGTTTTAGTCTTAAGTTGTCAGGAATGGGCAGAGTCGGGAAACGAGTTTTCCCTCTTCCTTCTTCCTTCTTCCTTCTTCCTTCTTCCTTCTTCTTACAGTGGCAAAAGCTTGCCAATCGTGCGATTTTCCGGGCGGAAAGTGGCCTGAGCGACACGCTGAATGTCAGCCGGAGTAACAGCCGCGATGGCGTCCAATTCCTTGAACAAATTTCGCCACGAACCGGTATTTACTTGATAGTCCACCAGCGAAAATGCCATGCCCATATTAGAATTGAGCGATCGCAATAAATCCGCTCTCGCCTGAGTTTTCACGCGCTCCAATTCCAAAGCAGAAACCGGCTCTGTTTTCAGGCGCTCGATTTCCTTGCTCAAAGCGGAGGCTACTTCATCAACCGTGCGGCCCGGAGCAGTTTGAGCGTAAAATAACATCAAATTCGGATACTTTTCCCCTGGATAACCGCTGGAACCTTGAGCCACCAGCGCCAATTGCTGCTGTTCTACCAAAGATTTGTAAAGTCGAGAAGTGCGGCCATCGCTGAGCAAAGAACCAATCATTTCATAAATCGAATTGTCGGGATGATTCATCGCCGGTTTGTGGTATCCTTCCAAATACCAAGGTTGAGTTTTTAATTGCAGCGTGACTTCCTGAGTTTGCGTTTGGGGAGGTTCGACAATCTGCAATTCGGGAGGGGCTGGTTTGGCCTTGTAACGGCCGAAATAAATTTGAGCGAGTCGCTTCACCTCCGAAGCTTTCACGTCTCCTACCACCGCCACAGTCAGCTTGCTGGGGACGTAGTGAGTCTCGAAAAACTTCTGCACGTCGCTGCGGCTGAGGTTTTTAATGTCTTCAGTGTAGCCAATTACGGGGCGGCGGTAGGGATGAGCAGAGAAAGCTTTGTTGGCAAAAACTTCAACCATTTGTCCGATCGGAGAATTCTCGGTTCGCAGCCTGCGCTCTTCTAAAATTACCTGTTTTTCTTTGTAAAATTCCCGAAATACTGGTTCTAGAAATCGCTCGGATTCCAGCGACATCCACATTTCTAACTTATTAGCTGGAAGGCTGTAAAAATACATTGTGGCGTCGGCGGAAGTAGCGGCATTTAGTCCGACTCCGCCTGCTTGTTCCACTATTTTGCCGAGTTCATTGCGCTTGACAAATTGCGAAGCTTCGGCTTCAACTTTGTCAAATTCTGCTTTTAATGTGGCGACTTCTTGAGTTTTGCCGCTGGCCTTGGCTGCTTGCATTTGCTCGAAGAGTTGGTCTTGTTTTTCTAGCAGCGGCTTTTCGGCTTGGTAGTCGGTAGTGCCGATTTTTGGCGTGCCTTTGAAGGCTAAATGTTCGAGATAGTGAGCGACACCTGTTTGACCGTCGGGTTCGTTTGCGCCACCGACATCGGCGTGAATCAGAAACGATGCTACGGGCGCTCTGGGCCTTTCGAGTACGATGAATTTCATGCCGTTGTCGAGCTTAAATTCGCTGACTTGCCTGATTACTCGATCGAGTGATGGTTGAACAGAGACTGCTTGGGAGCCGCTAGCCGGGTTGGGGCGGGCGAGGGCGATTTCGGGGGAAAGTCCCCACCACAGCAGTACAGCGGCCAGCAGGGAGGCTATGAATCGAGTTTGGCGATCGGGCGATTCCCTACGGGATAGCTTCGCTTTACGGGGTTTTTGGAACTGCGGGGTCATTCGATTTTAGATTTTAGATTTTAGATTTTGGAGTGTCAAACAAAAAAATGTTTGTGCTCGGTGGCCAGGGATTCTTTTCTCAGGATAAAGATTTTTGGAGGCATAAGCGATCTGTTGCGCTGCAGATGTTACGCTGATACAGCAAATCTCAAAAAGGGTCTGGAGTTGAGCCAGGAGTTTTAAGTTTGGGATAAAAGCCGCGCACAACTTAAAACTTAACATTATTTAGCCCTTCAGTCCCGAACCCGTAGTTCCAAGTCGCCAATTACCGATTGCAAAGCCATGCGAATTTTTAATCAGTCTCCTCCTTCTGAAACAGAAACCAAGAAGCGGATTTTACAAGCCGCTCAGCGGTTGTTTGCCCGCAGCGGATACGACGGCACGACAACTCGCGATTTAGCAGCGGCGGCGGGGGTGGCCGAGGGTACGCTATTTCGGCATTTTGATAATAAAAAAGCGATTTTGATTGAGGTGGCGACGGAAGGATGGGTGGAGTTGCTGACGGATTTGCTGACTGAATTAAGCGAGATGGGCAGTTACAAAGCAGTGGCTCAGGTGATGCGGCGGCGGATGCTGAATATCCGCGAGAATAGCGACATGATGCGGGTGTGTTTTTTGGAGGCACAATTTCACCCGGATTTGCGCGACAGAATTCAGTTGGAAGTCATCGGAAAAATGAGCGAGGTGGCGGAGGCTTTTTTTGAAACGGCGATGGAAAAAGGAGTTTATCGGAAGATGAATCCGAAGATTGTCGCTCAGGTATTTTTGGGAATGTTTGCAGTCGCGGGTTTCAGTCAAAATACAATTATGGAGCCGAATGCTTCACCGCAGCAAATGCAGGAAATGGCTGAAGGACTCGCAGATATTTTTCTGAATGGGGTTTTAGTCAAGGATGAATAATTAGTCATTAGTCATTGGTCATTAGTCATTTGTTGGTTATTATTTGTGCGTTAGTGGTTATTGGTTATAATAACCACTAACCACCAACCCCTCACACTCACCAATCACCAGTTACTCTATAAACTCGTACATTTGCTGTACCCAATTCTCTCGATTTTCCTGCCATTCATCCGTCATTACTTCCCAAGTTGTATTGCTTTCAAGTTCCAGCAGTAGACTTGATACTTCTTCAAGCGTCGATGCTATATGACCTTCTTTTATCCAACTTTCACGGATCATTTTCCAGAGACTTTGTACCGCTTCTCGCTGATAATTTGATTCTAATTCAACTAGCAATTTGGCTAGGTGGTTTTCGTCAAAGGTGGCTGACACCTCCCTCATCCAACAGTTGCGACGTTCTTTCCATTCTTCCGTCACTGCATCCCCGTTTAAGTGGGCTTGAAACTCTAACAGTAATTGGTTTAGTTCTACCATATTAAATTTTGTCTTGTTTGCAGTTTGTGCTATATTTGTACAAATATTAGTGATTTAGACTGTTGTTTTTTTATAATGAGCGATGTGGCGGAGGCTTTATTTGGAAACGGCGATGGACAAACAAGTTTATCCAAAGATGAATCCGAAAATTGTCGCTCAGGTATTGGTGGGAATGTTTGCAGTCGCGCCCTTCAGTCAAAATACGATTATGGAGCCGAATGCTTCTCGGCAGCAAATACAGGAAATGGCTGAAGGACTCGCTGATCTTTTTCTGAATGGGGTTTGGCAGAAAGATGAAGAATTAGTCATTACTCATTAGTCATTGGGAAATTTTAGAGCCTGAAAACGCAATATCTACAGGCTCTGACTCGTCGAAACTACTCGTTAAAAGTGTGCATTTGCTGTACCCAAGTTGCGCGATTCTGCTGCCATTCATCAGCCATAGCTTCCGAATTTATATTGGTTTCAAGTTCCAGCAATAAACTTGATACTTCTTGAACAATCGATGCTGCCAGACATTCTTCTACCCAACTTTCCCGGCGCTCTTGCCACTGAATATCCACCGATTCCCACTGCAAGTTAGATTCCAATTCAACTAGCAATTCTGCTAGATATGTCAGGTTAACTGATGCTGCCGCATCGCTAACCCAACTTTCCCGGCGTTCTGTCCATTCTTCTATAAGTCCTTCCCATTTGAGGTTGCTTTCAAGCTCTAACAGTAACTGATTTAGTTCTACCATCTTAAATGTCGGATTTGTTGTAGTTTGCGCTACAATTATACCAAGATTTTCAATAAACAGAGTGTTAATTTTTTTTTTAGATTGCGGTCGCAGTGAAACTACAGAAGAGATAACTGAATAATGAGCGATGAATTTACTTTAGATATGCTAGACATTCCCAGCGGTTGGAGGCGGGGCGAAGGTGACTGGACAGGAGTGGCGGCGGCTATGGCTAGAGGGGAAACTGTCGAAGTAATTCAAGAAGTGGGTTCTACTTTGTGGCAAAACAGTCTGCCAGAAAAACATTCTTTGTATTGGGATGGGGAAAATCTATCAACTATCAAAGCCCGAATTTGGATTAGTTTCACGCAGAGAAGATTTTCGCCGGAATCTGCTTTGCCAAAGGTTCAGTGGCATCCGAGAGTGTTGTGGATAGGGATAGGTTGCGAACGCGGAACAGAGAGAGAATTAATCGAAACAGCGATTAAACAAGTATGCCGTGCTTATCATTTAGCCGAAAGTGCGATCGCAGGTATTGCTACAATAGACACTAAAGCAGGTGAAGTCGGCTTGTTAGAACTTTGTCAAGAGCGAAACTGGCCGTTAAAAACCTTTGCGGCTGAAATTTTAAGTTCCGTAGAAGTCCCCAATCCTTCAAATATTGCAGCAAAAGCAGTCGGGACGCCCAGCGTAGCAGAAGCTGCGGCACTTTGTGCAGTTAGAGAAGAAAATTTAACCGCAGATGAACGCGAATTAACGCAGATATCCATCAATCATCAGCGTCCATCTGCGTTAATCTGCGGTTCAAATCCCCTCTTAGTCCCTAAACAAATATTTCGCAGCAAAAATCCCCCCCTTTCACAAGGAGGGGTTAGGGCGGGTTCTGCGGTAACAGTAGCGGTTGCAGTTTGCCCGATCGAGTATCTGGGATAATGTATTACTGAGACAAAGTATTGGCATTCACAAATCGACCAATCAACCCAGAAACAAATGACAACACAATGGAACCACACACAGCCGGCCAAAAACCGTTAACCTCAAAGCCGATATTGAACGCACCCGCTAACCAGGAAGCCAGGGAAAGCGAAATTGCATTCACAACAAACAAAAACAAACCTAAAGTAATAATCGTCAAAGGCAGCGTCAGCAATGTAATAATCGGTTTGACAACCGCGTTCACCAATCCGATAACAACAGCAGCCAGCATCGCCGCCGGAAAGCTAACCACCGCCATACCTGGTACAATGTTAGCGGTAATGATTAGCGAAACCGCTGCTACTATCCAAGTTAAGAAAAAACTTAGCATATCTTTTTTTCCATCTCCATCACTATTAATTAAGATTGTAACTGTTTAGTCGATCGACCAAAGTTCGGCATACACTACGAAATACCCACCTTGCGAGAATATCAGACTTATGAAACTCCGGCAACTAGCAGCATTCCTTTTGGCGCTAACTATCTTCATCCTGCCGCAGCCAGCCCAGGCTCAATCTAAATATTACGCTCCGCCGTTGTCCTTTAGCAACGCCGAACTGACAAGACGCGATTTTTCCGGTCAAATGCTGCGGGCTGCCGAGTTTTCTAACGCTAATATGGACTTGACTAATTTTTCTAATGCCGATTTGCAGGGAGCAATTATGAGCGCTTCGGTGATGACTCAGGCGAATTTGCACGGAGCAAATTTAACTAATGCCATGATAGATCAAGTTAAATTTACTAATGCCGATTTAAGTGATGCCATTTTAGCGGAAACAATTTTGCTGCGTTCTACTTTTGAGGGGGTTGATATTACCGGCGCTGACTTTACCGACGCAATTATGGACGGCTCACAAATTAAAGAATTGTGCACAAAAGCCAGCGGTATTAATTCTCAAACAGGGATTTCTACTCGTGATTCCTTGGGATGCCGCTGATTTATTCTATCATTCCATAATTTCAATTTCTGGAAGATTAGTAGGGGCGGGCTAGAAGCCCACCTACAAAATCAATACACAAAATAAATTTGTTTGTGGAACGGGCCGGAGAGTCCGTTCCTGAAAGCTTAGCCTACACCAAATTTACTAAGGCTTTGCTTTTTTCTGAGCAGCCGCATAATGCTCACTCATTAACTGATTAACTTCTGGATTGTAAATCCGCAGATAATTCCAGTAATTCTCAAACACCGATTTTACGTATCCTTTCGTTTCAGGAAACGGAATCTTTTCCGCAAAAGCATCCGGGTCACTAAAATTAAACCTCTTCAACCAATCTGATACTGCAGTTGGCCCGGCATTATAACTCGCCACAGCTAACATCGAGTTATTCTTGTACTCGTCGTGAGTGTGATCCAAATACCACGTACCGAGTTTAACGTTGTCGTCCACATTCTCCAATGAATACTTTTTTAGACTGACTTGAGAGGCAACCCAAGCTGCTGTTTCCGGCATTACTTGCATTAAACCAGTGGCGCCAACTGAGGATTTGATGGCGGGCATAAACCGCGATTCTTGCCGGATTAATGCTGTTACTAATACAGGATTTATTTTGCGTTCTTGCGACCATTTGACGATGGTTTCTAAGTAAGGAAAAGGATAAAGTGCTTGCCAATAAATCGGTTGCTGTCTGAGTTCCCGGTATTGGGCTCTATCATCTGGTTTGTCTCGCTGCCGCAAACTACCAACCATCCACAAACCGTCTAAATTGTCTCCGACTCCTACTCGCATTAAACCATCGGTAAACTGTTCCGCAATACTTGGTTCTACGCGGTCGATAAATTCTATTTGCCACAGCGTCCAAGCATCTCTATCTTGACCTAATTGATAGAGTTCTTTCAACGCAGGAGAACCCGCAGTTGGTTCGGGGCGCTGAGGCGGTCGGACTACATTGGGAGACAAATCTCGGACTGTGGTAAAGTCGCCGACGGGCCAGCCAAGAAGTACAGCCGATCGCCACGCAAAATATGATTCGGGATAACGTAAGATAGTGTACTCAAATGCAGTCTTGGCGTCTTGTTGGCGGCCGAGTTGCTGTGCCCATTTTCCGACCCAAAATGCTGCTTCTGGAGCTTGTTCGCTGTCGGGATTGTGGGTGGTTAATTCTCTTGCCCACTGCCAAGCTGATTTTAAATCTCCGCCTTTGGCAAACTGCTGGGCGATCGTCCACCGCAATTCGCCGGCTTTATCAGAATTGTTGTATTTTGTCAAGAGCAACTTGCGGGTATCTGAGGCGGATTGACCGCTGCGTGCTTTGTCGAGAAGTTGGGATTTATCTAACAAAGCTTCGGGGGCATAATTGGGGAATTTGCTAATAACTCGATCGAGATAAACCATCGCATCCTTTGGATCGCTCAGCCGCGACAGCCGAATTAAACCCAAACCAGTATCTTCGGCATCGGGAAACTCGCGCACTAATTCTTGATAGGCAATTCTCGATTCCGGGATTTTTCCGTCGAGCCACAAACCGCGAGCTTTTCGGTAAAGATTTTTGGCGTTGCGGGGGGCTTTCCCGTAAGCAATAGCTCCTTTGCCGTAATCTTGTTTTTCCCAATAGCCAAAGGCAATTTCTTCCCAATCTTCCGGTTTTAAAGTGGCGCTGTTTCGCTGCACCAGTTGTTCCAAAATTGTCCCGTAGTCTTTGACATAATGACCGTATTTTGCTACGAGCAGCATCAACTGCGGCTGATTGGGATTTTCTTTTAACTTGCCGAGGGCAATTTCTACGCTGCGGGGATGACCCGGAAATTCTGTAATTGCCTGTTGCCAATATTCCGGTTTTGACTTGCCTAAAACATATAAGGCTTCTGCTGCTACGGGGTCGCTCGGATAGTTTTTGAGCAGTTCCTGCCAAGCTTTTTGGGCTTTGCCTTTGTCGCCGCTCAATTGGTAAGCTTGCGCTCTTTTTAGGGCAATGTGAGCAGCTAAAACCGGATATTCTTGCTCTAATTTGTCCAATAACTTTAATGCTTTGGCCGCATTTCCTTGTTGGATTAAATCGCTGGCAAGCAGGTACCGAGCGCGGCTTTGAGGGGAGATTTGCTGCTGCGGGTTCGTACTTGCAGACTGACTGGCTGCGAGTTCAACTAATTTCGCCGATCGCTCGCTCGGTGACAGCGACACCAGCATCTTGACTTGCGATTCGGAATTCGCTGCCTCCAGGGACTGCTCGGCCTTCTGGAATGAGCCCAAACCCATCCATTTCATCGCAGCAACCAAAGAGCCGATCGCAATAACGCAAACTGAAACGCTGATTAAAACAGAAAATCGGGCCCGGCGTCGTTTTAGCATGGGAAAATTTAACAGAATAACAATAGATAACCGATCGTTTGTCAAAAGCCATCACAGGCAGGATGGGTGTTCCACGCCCTCACAGGCAGGATACCTGTTTAACGAGAAATAAATGTTAAGAGTGGGGCGCGCCGTTTGGCCCGACCCCAAAACAGATTATTGAGATTGGCGCGAGATCCGATCGCAGGCGGACTTGGCTGATATAGTAGCAGAATTTATTTTGATGTGGAGCGGAAAATTTTTGCGATCGATCTATTTACCCGCACCAACGAAAAACCACAAACCACCAAGTACAAAGTACAATCTAAAATCTAAAATCTAAAGTGTAAATCAAAACATGGAATTTCTAGTCACCGATACGCCCCGCTCTGTTTGGACCGGAGACGCCTTGGCAATTGGTCTATTTGAGGACGCCCTGGAACTCACCGGCGAGCTGGCACAATTAGATGAAAAGCTGGCAGGCACTTTGAAAGAGCTGCTACTGGAAGTAGATTTTAAGGGCAAAGTAGGCACGAGCGCCATCACCCGTGTCGGCGGCAATAATCCCATTCGCAAAATTGCGATCGTCGGTTTGGGCAAAACAGAGGACTTAAAATTAGACACCGTGCGGCAAGCAGCAGGCGTTTGCGCCAAGTTAGCCAAAAAAGAGAAATGCAAAACCCTCGGAATTAGCTTTCCGGTGTGGAAAAACGCACCGGATGTTACAGCAAGCGCGATCGCCGAAGGTGTAGAACTCTCCTTGAATCAAGACAACCGTTTCAAATCGGAACATGAAGACAAAAGCCCGCAACTCGAACAAATTCATTTGCTCGGTTTTGCCGGTACCGAAAGTGCGATCGCCCGCGCCCGCCAAATCACTGCAGGAGTCATTTTAGCACGGGAATTAGTCGCAGCCCCGGCAAATTTTGTCACCCCGATTACCATGGCAGAAACTGCTCAAAGTCTGGCTGCCGAATGCGGTTTAGAATTAGAAATATTGGAGCGGGAAGACTGTGAAAAACTAGGCATGGGAGCCTTTCTCGGCGTAGCCCTAGCATCGGATTTACCACCAAAATTCATCCATTTAACTTACAAACCCGAAGGCACACCGCGCCGTAAAATAGCTATTGTGGGCAAAGGATTGACCTTTGATTCTGGGGGCTTGAACATCAAAGGTGCGGGCAGCGGCATTGAAATGATGAAAATAGATATGGGCGGCGCTGCCGCTACTTTGGGAGCGGCAAAGGCGATCGGACACATCAAACCCGATGTGGAAGTTCACTTTATCAGCGCCGTCACTGAAAACATGATCAGCGGCCGCGCCATGCGCCCTGGAGACATCCTTACAGCTTCCAACGGCAAAACAATTGAAGTCAACAATACCGACGCAGAAGGCCGTTTAACCCTGGCTGATGCTTTGGTATTTGCTGATAAATTGGGAGTTGACGCGATTGTCGATTTAGCAACTCTAACCGGGGCCTGCGTAATTGCTTTAGGCGACGATATCGCGGGTTTGTGGAGTCCTCAAGATAGCGTCGCCGCCGAAATAGTCGCCGCCTCAGAATTGGCAGGCGAAAAATTTTGGCGAATGCCGATGGAAGAAAAATATTTTGAGGGCTTGAAAGCATTGCACGCCGACATGAAAAACACAGGCCCGCGTCCGGGCGGTTCGATTACGGCGGCGCTATTTTTGAAGCAGTTTGTAAAGGATACTGCATGGGCGCATTTAGATATTGCCGGCCCGGTTTGGAGTGACAAAGAAAATGGCTACAATGGCCCTGGGGCTACCGGTTTTGGAGTTCGGACTTTGGTGCATTGGGCGCTGGGCGGCGCTTAAGTGTGGATTTCGAGCGCATAAATTGAGATTTTCTCTGCCTTAAAAGTCTGCTAGTCCATGAGAGAGCCTGGGGTTTAAGACCCCAGGCTCACAGCTTAAGTCATCTAAAAGCAAACTTAATAACGATCATTAAAAATTTAAATGTTTCAGAAGCCATAAGGAGGCGAACCTATCTATTCCCTCACTGCGAGGAACGTAAGCGTTGCGAGCAGTGACGATCGGCATTGCTCATACTTGGGATAAAGCTTCGTTCCCGGGGCCAAACCTCGACAGTTTTGACATTCGCTGAAAAAATAGCGGTTTCAGAAAAAATGAAAAAAGTATATAATTATGTAAATATTTCACTAGCCAAAATCAAATAATTAGATTTGATCGGATTTGCATTGGTACAGATAATTTTTTTCTTGAACTTCATGCAAGAACAATTAACAATTTTTTTTTCACCACTTGCTGTATCTTCGGCACTCGGGTGCAATGCGGTGCCGGAGTTGCGACTGTACGCTGTTTTTGACTCGCTGACGGCACTGGCTTATTGCTCGATCGCCCTATCTTTAGTTTATTTTACCCGCCAAGGTTCTCACCGCAGGATTTTCCGGGTTTTTGCCGTTGTTTTTTTTGTCTGGGGCGCGGCTAAATTGACAGAAGTTTGGACGCTTTGGCATTCCATATATTGGCTGTCGGTAACTCTCAAAGCTACAAGTGCTTCGATTTCTTGGCTTTTAGCCGCAGTCGCCCTCGCCCTGATGCCGAAAGCACTTGCCGAGTCTGGTTTCAATCAAAGAGAAAAATTTCAACAACAGTCGTTAAAACAGGTAGAAGAAAATCAGCACCAGCATGATATCGAGAAAGGAGAATTGGCAAAACAATCGATCGATCTTTACCCTTCAGATACTATTGTCGATCGCACTTTAGCTCTCAATTCGCTTAACGAACAGTTAGAAAAAGAAATTGCCGATCGCCAACGGGTTGAGGAAAAGTTGCAACTGACTCAATTTGCGATCGACCGATCTGCAGATGCGATATTCTGGATCGGGCCCGACGGTAAATTTTTGTACGTCAACGACGCTGCTTGCACTTCATTGGGATATTCTGCCACTGAATTGCTCTCGATGACCGTGCACGACATCAATCCAGATTTCCCCCAAACTGCTTGGAGTTTGCACTGGAAAGTCTTAAAACGCTGCGGTTCGGTTAATATTGAAGTTCACCACCTCACTAAGTACGGTCGCATTTTTCCGGTAGAAATTACGATCAACCATTTGGAATTTAACGGCAAAGAATATCAGTGCGCGTTTGCTCGCGATATTAGCGAGCGCAAGCGGATTGAGGCCGCTTTGCGAGAAAGGGAAGAAGAATTTAGGTCATTAGTTTCTAGCATTCCCGGTGCGGTTTACCGATGCAGTGCTGCTGGGCGATCGAGCTTAACTTTTATCAGCAGTGGCATCGAAGCTATTTCTGGCTATCCCGCAGCTAACTTTATGCAAAAACCGGTGCAGGCTTTTCCGAGTATAGTTCATCCCGATGACGCTGAGCACATCGAGACAATTATCGATCGGGCTATTAAGACAAAACAACCTTACATCATCGAATATCGCCTAATTCACTGCGACGGAAATGTGCGGTGGGTTGCAGAGAAAGGTCAAGCCATTTTCAACGCAGACGGTGAAGTTTTATCCCTCAACGGCGCCATTTTTGACATGACAGAGCGCAAAGCAGCCGAGGATGCTTTGCGGCTCTCCGAGGCGATCGCCAACAACAGAGCCCAGCAGCTAGAAATCGCTCTCAAAGAACTTCGAGAAACTCAAGCTCACCTAATTCATACCGAAAAAATGTCAAGTCTCGGTCAAATGGTAGCTGGAGTAGCTCACGAAATTAATAACCCTGTCAGTTTTATCTACGGCAATATTTCCTACGCCACCCAATATATCCGAGACTTGTTGCAGCTTGTAGAACTTTACCAAAAACACTATCCTCAGCCCGTGGTAGAAATTCGACAATGTATTGACAATATCGATTTAGAATTTATGACAGAAGATTTACTAAAAATATTATCTTCGATGAAAATGGGAGCCGATCGCATTCGCGAAATAGTTCTGAGTTTGCGAAACTTCTCGCGTTTAGACGACTCGGTAAAAAAACTTACTAACCTTCACGAAGGCATAGATAATACCCTCTTAATATTGCACAACAAACTCCGAGCCAGAGGCGACTATCCAGAAATAAAAATAATCAAAGATTACGGTCAACTCCCTTTAATAGAATGTTATGCAGGTCAGCTCAATCAGGTATTTATGAATCTGCTTAGCAACAGTATTGACGCCTTGGAAGATGCTTGCAACCAAAAAAGGCGCTCTGCAGCCGGCGGCGACGATTGGAAACCAACTATTAGGATTCGCACAGAAGCCCTGAACGAAAATAGTATTTGCATCCGCATTGCCGATAATGCGATCGGCATGACAGAAGACGTGCGGAGCCGATTGTTCGATCCGTTTTTCACGACTAAACCGATGGGAAAAGGCACGGGTTTGGGGTTAGCCATCAGTTACCGAATTGTCGCGGAAAAACACGCCGGAGCCTTGAGCTGCTGTTCCACCGTAGGAGAAGGTACGGAATTTGCGATCGAGATTCCTTTATAAATTAGTGCAACGGAAGTATCAATAATTTGGCCGAAGTTATCGCTCACTATAAATTGTAAAGTGGGGTGTAAAAAACTTTTAATTTTCCAGAAAAATCCAAAAATTGGCTATAAATTACCTAGGTAATAATCAACATGGCAGTGAAATGGTAAATTCTGTACCTCGACCTAAAGTTGAGTAGACTTCTAGCATACCGCCGTGTTTCTCAACTACAATCTGCCGCGCGATCGCCAAACCCAATCCCGTGCCTTTACCCACACCTTTAGTTGTAAATAAGTGGTCAAAAATATGACCTTTTATCTCATCGGATATCCCTGGCCCGTTGTCAGAAATGCGAATATTCACCCAATCCTTAGACTTCATTTCTGTCCGAATCGTGATGCAATGGGCTGGGGCTTTAGTCTTCTCTAAACTCGGTTCCCGCTTTGATTCTTCCAGTGCATCAATGGCATTGGCTAATATATTCATAAACACCTGATTTAATTGTCCGGGGAAGCAATCAACTGATGGCAAGTTCCCGTACTCTTTCACAACTTCAATCGCTGGACGCTGTTCGTTCGCTTTCAATCTATGTTTTAGAATCAAAATCGTACTGTTAATTCCGTCATGAATATTGAAAGGAACTTTGTAATCTTTGTCGGAGCGGGAGAAGGTACGAAGACTGGTGCTGATACCTTGAATGCGATCGCACCCGATTTGCATCGAATTCAACATTTTGGGTAAATCTTCTAAGAGATATTCGATATCGCTCTCTTCAGCTTTTTCTTCAATCTCCTCACCCGGACTGGGAAATTTTTCTTTATAGAGTTGCAAGTATTCTGTAATATCCTTGACGGCGGCGATCGCTTCATGAATATTACCAGAAATAAATCCGACTGGATTATTAATTTCATGGGCAACCCCGGCCACTAAATTCCCCAAAGCCGACATTTTTTCGCTCTGCACTAATTGCAGTTGAGATTGTTCCACCTGGTGAGCGTAGTCCTGGGCTTGCTGATACAATCGCGCATTTTCTAGGGAAATGGCAGCCTGGGTGCAGAGGAAGTTGAGGATGAGGAGACGATCGCGAGTAAACACTCCTTTTGTCGAGCTATGTTCCAGATAAAGTATCGCAACTAAGTTCCCGCGATCGAGAATCGGAGTACATAGCATACTCTGAGAGTGATACTGGAGCGTACAGTCATTCATTAAACCCGGAATATCGGTCTTGCCACCTTCAATTACCACAGTTTCCAGGGTGTGTTTGACATAATAAACCAGCTTGAGCGGAATCACCGCCGAGCCATCTAGAGGTTGGGTTTGCAGCAGGGTTGTGGGTGGTTGGTTATCTGGATTGATGTGAGTTATTGCCCGGATTTGCCATTCCTTCTGATGGGGGAGTAGCAAAGCACAAGTTTCTGCCCCAGAAGTTTTCAAAATAATTTGGTTGAGGGTATCGAGTAATTCATCAAGCTGAATTTTACTGGATAAAGCTTGAGCAGCTTGCATAATAGATGCGAAATCAAGGGCATCGGAAATACTCGTGCTACTGGTGGTGGAAGTGTGCGAAGAGTGGCTAATCGTTGCCAGCGTCTCTAGAGGATTAAAGCGAAGTGTGGGCGGATTCAGGATAGGCTGAAGTAATTGGGGATACCTTTTTTCTAAGTCTTCAACCTTGGCTAGTGCACCCCAACGGGCATAACAGTAATATGCCTCCTGCATATAGCTGGCGGCGACTTTTTCTTTGCTCCAATCAAGGTAGAATTTTGCGGCGAGTTCGTTGGCTAATGCTTCCTCTTGGATATAACCGTTTTCCTTGGCTCCTTTAATTGCTATATCGTAAAATTCTATAGCTTCTGTTTTGCGAGCAAGAACGCGATTTTTTTCAGCTTCAACTAAATGATATTTGTGCAAGTAATTCATGGGGCCATAATCTGCCCAGTCTTTGAGCTTGGCTTGATTTTCTTCCATTCGCTGCCATCGCGGCTCCGACTGGGACATCGATTCCGACCTAGTGGCCAGCACGTTCAGAGAATCATAGAAGTAGAAGATCGGTTCAACAATACTTCCCATCCCTCCAGCCAAATAGTGTCGCGTTTGAGCGGCATCGTGTTCTGCTTTAGCAAAGTCTTCCAACCAGTAATTCAATGTGAATCGATACAGGTAAAAGAAGGATAGCCGGTAAAAATCGACTTTTGCCTGAGCCAGGACTTTTTCTTCATAGTCATCCTGGCGTAAAGGAATCTCGTCCTCTGACTGACCCAAGAGAATTTGAGCAGCCTGCAAGTACGCCAACACACAGTTTGCTGCTGTGACTTGGTGGAGGTCGCACAACTGTTGGTAATAGGCGCGAATTTGCGGTTCGAGTTCAGCCAGCGGTTGACCGTACCAATAAGCATTGAAGCAGTACAACTGGGCGTCGTAGCCCATAAATTCGAGATTGCCTGTTTCTAATCCAGCTTGATAGCCATCGAGAAGAATCGGCAGCGTTTCTTGCAAATGGATCGTCCAAGAACCCACATAGGCCCCCATTAACATGGCGGTTGCGGCTCGAATGTTTTTGGCATCGGGTTCTAAGGCGAGTTGGTATCCTAATTGCCCAAATTGAGGCACCATTGTCATGTCGCCCCACAGCATCCTCAGTTGGAAGGCGTAACCCACGTAGCAAAAAGCGGAAACCGGACTATTGCCAAATTGAATGGACAACTTGGCTTGGAGCGCCACTACCAGGAAATAGAGCTTTGTTCCTGACATATAACAGACGGGTGTCAGCCGAGCCGCATTTTGCATAATGGCTAATTGCTGGGGATCGGTCATTTTCGGCAGATGAATGAATGACTCAATGGAGCGACCCTCAATTAAGGCATCAATTTCTTGCTTCACCTGCCGAATATCGTCTAGGGTTGGTTCATCTGGCAGATTCACACCCAACATTTGGAAGACTGATTGACCGATCGCGATCGCCTCGACAAATTTATTGTGGGCTACCAACGCCTGGATTTTAACTTGATAGACTTGCACCTGTTCTAAAGGTGTTTTCGCACGATCGATCACCGCTTCAATCCAGTGGTGCATCTGCTCAAAATCGCCTGCCAAGAAAGCCACCTCGGCAGCTAAGTCGTGCAGGGATAGGGTCATTTCGTAATGCCGTTCCCAAGCGTCTGTTCCCAGCAGTTGCAGCCCCACTGTGGCATATTCGCGGGCTGCTTGATAGGCAGTTGCCGATCTCGCTTTGCGGCAAGCAATCAGGTTGAGTTGTGCTAAATCGTATCGTTCTGTTTTTTCGACAACCAGCGTCGTGCCGTAATTTAATTGATTGACTAATTCAAAAATGCGTTCTTCTCTAGCTTCTGGTGAAATCTGTTGCAGCAGCAGTTGCCCGATTTGATAATGGGCGAGCGCGCGATCGCTTTCGGGAATCAAAGAATAAGCCGCTTGTTGGACGCGATCGTGCAAGAAGCGATAGACAACTGTTTGAGAAGTACCTCGATCGATATTTTCTTCTTCCCCTACATAAAATTTATAAATCTCACTCTGAGGTAAAACAAAACCTTCCTGTAAAGTTTTCCACAAAGCCGTGGCCGTTCCCGTCTCCGAGATTTCCGAAACAATTGCTAATGTTGTCAGATCGAACTGATTGCCAATGCAAGCGGCTAATTTTAAAACCTCCTGAGTTTCTACTGGCAATTTCTGTAACTGCTGCGCCATGAATTCAACTACGTCATCCGTCAGTGCTGCTTCGGTAATTTTGCTAATACAGCACTGCCAATATCCTGCTTTAACATCAAAAATAATCAACTCATCTTGATGCAATGCCTTGAGAAACTGCGTCGCAAAAAATGGGTTTCCTTTTGTCTTCTTATACACCAATTCAGTCAGCGGTTCTGCTAACTTAGGAGAACAAGTCAGCGTATCTGCTACTAATTGATTCAAACTGGATCGAGCCAGAGGTGCTAGTGTAATGGTATTGACTATTGCCCCGATTTTTGTGACTTCATCTAAAGTCAACATTAAGGGATGAGCAGGGGAAACTTCATTGTCTCGATAGGCTCCAATTAGTAGCAGGTGACTGGACTGGGATTCACCTATAAGCAACTGCATCAACTTTAAAGATGCTGAATCTGCCCACTGCAAATCATCCAGAAACATCACTAAGGGATGCTCTTTTGTGGTAAAAACAGAGATAAATTTTTGGAACAGTAAATTGAACCGATTTTGAGCAGCACTCCCTGACAATTCTGGGGCTGGGGGTTGTTGCCCGATAATCCGTTCTAGTTCGGGAATGACTTCAATAATGACTTGTCCGTTGTCACCAAGGGCTGCTAAAATTTTGGTTTTCCATGCTTGGAGTTGGAGATCGCTTTCACTGAGCAATTGTGTCATTAAATCGCGGAATGCTTGCACAAATGCCGAAAAGGGAATATTGCGATTGAACTGGTCAAATTTACCTTTAATGAAATAGCCATGCTGTCGGACAATGGGTTTTTGAACTTCATTAACCACAACGGTTTTTCCTATGCCGGAAAAGCCTGCAACGAGCATCATTTCGCTGTTGCCTTGTGCTACTCGTTCAAAGGCTTCTAAAAGTTGCTGTATTTCTCGTTCTCGACCGTAGAGTTTTTCGGGGATGAGGAAGCGATCGCATACATCCCGCGTTCCTAACTCAAAAGTTTCAATCTTTCCAGTTGCTTGGTACTGCTGCAAACACCCTTCTAAGTCATACTTCAATCCCCTGGCACTTTGATAGCGCTGTTCGGCATTCTTTGCCATCAGCTTCATCACCATATCCGAAACCACCTGCGGGATTTCTTTGCTGTTTATTGCAGGAGGCTGTTTGGCAATATGGCAGTGAACCAACTCCATCGGGTCGTCACATTCAAATGGCAGTTTTCCTGTCAGCAGTTCGTAAAAGGTAGCTCCCAGAGAATAAAAGTCAGTGCGGTAGTCGATGCCTCGGTTCATTCTTCCGGTTTGTTCGGGAGAAATATAGGCGAGGGTTCCCTCTAAGATGTTGGGATTTTGAATTTCTTGAGTTTCTCTCGGAAGTAGGGAGGCGATGCTAAAGTCAATCAGTTTGACTTGTTTGGTTTCGGGATGTATTAGGAGGTTAGCTGGCTTAATATCTTTGTGGATGACTCTGTTTCGGTACAGTCCGTCAAGAATGTCAGTTATTTGAATAACAATTTCCAAGATTTCTGCCAGAGTCAGCGCTTGCTCTTGGGCGTAGTCTCGCAGAGAAATGCCGCCAAAATCCTCCATTACTAGGGCATAGCTGTGGCGATAGGAGTCCAAATTGTAGGGTTCAACGACTCCAGGCAGACGTAGATTTTTGGCGATGGTATACTGGTTGCGGAATTGCAGCAGTTCGCTGAAGCTGGGGTAGTCTCGATTTAATAGTTTAATGACAACCGGAAGCTGATCTGTTTCTCGGATAGCTCGATAAACTAGGGTTCTGGAACCACTGTATAATTGCTCAACCAGATGATATCCTGAAACTCGCTTCGTCAAATCCACTGCAGCACTCATCGGGATTACCCCATCTCAGACATTGACTATTGTAACTAATTATACACTTTTATTTATCTAGTCTGAGGAAAATAAAACTGCGAAATCCCCAGCCTACAGACTCTACCGCTTTTATTCTTTTTCACTTTTGAAGAGAAAGATGGCGATCTATCAAGATAGTCTTAGGGAGCATCTCAATGAAAGCAGCCAAGCCCAAAATTGGAGTTTTGAGGCAGGAGACAGGAGGCAGGAGGCAGGAGGAAAGAAGAAGAAGGAAGGAGCCAGAAGAAGTGTTTTTACAAATATGAGATGCTCCCTAGTCTTATCCTTTCATCGGCAATAAAATTGTAAACTCCGTCCCTTCTCTCAATACAGAATTTACCTCTATTGTACCGCCGTGTTTCTCAACTACAATCTGCCGTGCGATCGCCAATCCCAACCCCGTCCCTTTCCCTACTTCCTTGGTAGTAAATAACTCATCAAAAATCTTCTCTTGCACAGCTTCACTCATGCCCACACCGTTATCTTTAATGCAAATTATCGCTTGCTTTTTGTCCCGATAAATGTCGGTCTTAATGGTAATTTGATTGGCGATTTCTGCATAAGAGCGTCCTTGATTTGATTCATCCAAAGCATCAATCGCATTCCCTAACAAATTCATAAATACTTGATTCAACTGTCCGGCATAACACTCCACTTGTGGCAAATTTCCATATTCCCTAATCACTTTGATTTCTGGACGAGTTTCGTTAGCCTTGAGCCGATGTTTCAGGATCATAATGGTGCTATCGATGCCATCGTGGATATTACAAGCTACGGGATAGTTAGTATCGGCACGGGAGAAGGTTCGTAGACTGGTACTAATATCCCGAATCCGCTTCACGCCTTCCCGCATCGAACCTACTAATTTCGGTAAATCTTCCCGGATGTATTCCAGATCGATGTTCTCGATTTCTTCTTGAATCTCTGGATCGAGTTGCGGATATTTTTGTTCATACAAATCGAGCAATCCAAACAAATCTTTGATATAATCTAAGGCGGGTTGAATATTACCAACAAGAAAACCAACTGGATTATTAATTTCGTGAGCAACCCCAGCCACTAAGTTTCCCAATGCTGACATTTTTTCGCTTTGAACTATTTTTATTTGTGCCTGTTTGAGATGGGTAAATGCTTGTTGAGATTCTTGATACAAACGGGCATTTTCTAAGGAAATAGCAGCTTGAGAAGCCAGCAAATTTAGCACTTCAATGCGATCGCTGGTAAATGCCCCAACCGTCAGGTTATTTTCCAGGTATAAAACTCCTATCAACTGCCCTTGA
Source organism: Microcoleus sp. MON2_D5 (assembly GCF_036701905.1). NCBI lineage: Bacteria > Bacillati > Cyanobacteriota > Cyanophyceae > Oscillatoriales > Microcoleaceae > Microcoleus > Microcoleus sp. MON2_D5. The sequence goes on along the minus strand of NZ_JAUBRM010000022.1, from coordinate 30,395 downwards.
TTAAGAATTGGCATACACAGAACACTTATCGGCTGGTGCTGTTCAATATAGCGATCGCCCGCAACCTGGGAACTTACCCTAGCATCGACTATTACCAAAGGTTTCAAACTACGCTTGACAGTGTTAACCAAACTAATTGCTACATCCTGACTAGATTCTAGAGGTATTGCTGGTAATAGCTTAGGTTCCTGTCCCTCTGCTACAAGAGCCGCTACCTGTAAATACTGTTCTTGTTTGAGCAATAAGACACACTTAGTTGCCCCAGCATTCGCGATCGCTATTTTTAAAAGAGTAGTCAGGAGTTTATCTAGTTCAATTTCCCCAGAAATGGCTTGAGAGGCGTTGATCAGAGTAGGCAAATCTAGAAATTCAGAGTTGCTGCTAGAAGAGTGGGTATAAGTAATCGTTCCCCGGGCGATCGTTTCTTTAAAGGAACTAAAGGATTGAGCTTGCTGAAGGATAATACCGAGTAGGCGAGGATAACTTTTTTCCAAATAGTCTATTTTGGCTTTAGCTCCCCATCGGGCATAACAATAATACGCTTCAATCATGTAGGCTTGAGCTACTTTTTCTTTGCCCCAGTCAAAGTAGAACTTGGCGGCGAGTTCGTTGGCGAGAGCTTCTTCGTTGATGAATTGATTTTCTTGAGCTAGTTGGATGGCGCGATCGTACATTTCAAGGGCATCTGCTTTATTGCCCAAAACCCGCTGCCGTTCTGCTTCAACCAAATACCATTTATGCAGATGATTCATGGGAGCATTTTGCGCCCACTGGTGCAGAGTCGTTTGATGGATTTCCACAGAGGCGAGAATTTCAGCTTGCTCGGTTTTGGGCTGTTTAGGAAACACTGCCAGATGCGTCAGGGCTGCATAGAAATGGAAAATGGGAACATGAGCCAATCCCGATAATGCCATCACATACGGCTTGACTTGACCAATGTGGTTTAAGGCAGCCGGATAATTGCCCCATGAGTAGGCAAGCAGCAGCTTGTAAATGTAGACAAGGGCGATCGCACTGAATTCACGATCCTGATAGTGCTTAGGAATCATCACCGTTTCATCATAGGCTTCGCCGATTAAGCAATCCGGTTGATTCACTACTTCCCTCAAGTTCTGCAACATCTGCCGCTCCATATGCAAATAAGTCCGAGCCGAATATTGCTTCACCTGAGCCAACGTAGCACTGTAGACTGCAAGTTCCGGTTCCCAAGTATCCAGTTCTACCCCACCGTAAAAGTTGATGTAGCTGTAAGTAGCTATGTTGTAGCCAGCGTTAAGAAAATCGCCACTTTCCATGCCCGCCATAAAGCCCTCTTTCAGCGTTGGTAGCCCTGCCCTCATAGCATTTTGATGATGCTGAATAAATGCCCCAAACATATTATGAGTAATGCACTTAAATTCTCGTGCATTGACCCGATCGAGCAATGAGAGTGCCAATTTACCAAAGCTATAGCCCGTTGTTGCCTCTCCCAAAAAGGCACTTAATACAAGCCCGTGAATCGCATAGCCCACTGTTGATGCGGGTGCATTCCCAAAGGAGAGCGATAAACTTACCATCGTGGAGCTTAGTAGGGGCACTAAGCCTGGAATTCCCTGGAGAATGGGTGCAAATAACATGGCCAATATTGGCATAGCTGCCTGAGTCTGAGGATCACTCATCACAGGCAGATCGATTAGTTCCTCAATTTTTCTGCCGCTTAGTTGCTCCGCAAGGCTCTGTAACGCTTTACCCATCAAGCCTTCGTCAGCTTCGGTGGGGAGTTCAACCCCCAATTGCCACAGTGCATCTCTTGCTACTGCAATCGCTTCTAACGTCTTGCTTTGTGCTGTCTGTGCGACGATTTGAATTTCGTAAATTTTGATTTTGTCTAAGATCGTCTGTGCATTCTGTAACACCTGTGCTGCCATCTCTTCCATGCCATCAAAGTCAGCATTCAAATAGGCGGCTTCAGCAGCAGCAACATAGAGATCCAGGGTTAATTCATACTGGCTTTCCCAGCAGTTGGCCCTCAGTAGCTCAACCCCCACTTGTAGATAAACTCTGGCTGCGGTGTAGGCGGTAGAATTTCTGGCTTTACAACCGGCTGCCAAGTTTAGTTTAGCTAAGGCTTCTCGTTCGGTCGGTTGGGTGATTAACTCAATTCCTCGATTCAAATGCCCGACAATATCAAACAGTTTTTCCTCTCGCTCTATCTCGGCGCAATTTTGCTGGAGTAACTGTCCTATTTTGAGATGAGTTGCTTTTTTCTGCGAATCAGGAATTAGCGAATATGCAGCTTGCTGGACGCGATCGTGTAAAAATCGATAAGTCGGATTAGCTGAAGCATTTAAAACTTCATTACTATCCGATTCCGTAAAGAATTTATAGATTTTCGTCGTGGGAATCACCAAACCTTCCTGTAATGCTTTCCATAAAGCCATAGCCGTCATTCCAGCCGATTTCTCACCGACAATTACTAACGTATTCAAATCAAACTGTGATCCTATACAAGCAGCTAAGGTGAGAAGATACTGAGTTCCTTTGGGCAGCTTCTGCAATTGCAACGACATGAATTCAACGACATCATCAGTGATAGCTAAGGCTTTCACTTGGGCAATATCACACTGCCAATGCCGAATCTCCCAGTTAAAGCTAATTAGCTGCTCGTCATGTAATGTCTTGAGAAACTGAGTTGCAAAGAAAGGATTCCCCTGAGTTTTTTGAGAGACTAATTTTGTCAAAGGTTGGGCAAGTGATGATTCGCAATTCAGCGTATCCGCCACCAACAAATTCATATCTAGTTCGCTTAACGGTTTCAAAGTAATTGTATTCACTGTTGCCCCCGTTTTAACTATCTCATTCACTCTTAAGATAAATGGATGCACGGGCCAAACTTCATTATCTCGATAGGCCCCCAATACTAATAAATATCCTGTATCGATCATCAATAATTGTAGCAAATTCAGGGAGGCTGAATCCGCCCATTGCAAGTCATCCAAAAACATCACTAAAGGATGTTCTTTGCTGGTGAAAACTTGCACAAATTTCTGCATCAGCAGATTAAAGCGATTTTGGGCGGCACTTCCTGACAATTCTGTTGCAGGAGGTTGATCGCCAATTATGCCTTCTAACTCAGGAATCACATCAATCAAGACTTGTCCGTTGTCTCCCACTGCTGCTAAAATCTGGGTTTTCCATGTTTGCAGTTGGGTATCCGATTCTGATAGCAGTTGACCCATTAAGTCGCGGAAGGCTTGCACAAAGGCACTGAAGGGAATGTTGCGTTGAAATTGATCGTATTTGCCTTTGATAAAATAACCGCGCTGACGGACAATGGGTTTATGAACTTCATTGACAACGGCGGTTTTCCCAATTCCAGAAAAACCTGCTACTAGCATCATTTCCGTTGCTCCCAGGCTGACTCGCTCAAAGGCAGCTAATAGTTGATCAACTTCTTTTTCTCTACCGTAGAGCTTTTCGGGGATAGTAAAGCGATCGCTCATATCTCGCTTTCCGAGTTCAAAATCTTCAATTTTGGCTGTTTTTTGTAACTGAACTAAACAAATCTCTAAATCGTGCTTGAGTCCTAATGCACTTTGATAGCGTTTTTCGGCATTTTTGGCCATCAGCTTACTGACAATTTTTGCTAAAATTAGGGGTATCTCTGGATTTATTTGATGGATCGGTTTCGACTGTGTGGCGAGATGACAATGCACCACTTTCATCGGATCATCCGAGATAAATGGCAACTTTCCTGTCAACAATTCATAAAAGGTCACACCCAGGGAATAAAAGTCACTACGATAGTCAATGCCTCGATTCATCCGTCCTGTTTGTTCGGGAGAGAGATAGGCTAATGTTCCTTCTAAAATATTGGGATTCAGGATTTCTTGGGTTTCTCGTGGTAGGAGGGATGCAATACTAAAGTCAATTAGTTTAATTTGTTTGGTGTCTGGATTAATGAGAATATTAGCGGGTTTAATATCTTTATGAATGACTCGGTTTTGGTAAAGGTAGTGAATAATATCTGTTAGTTGTATGGCGACTTGGAGAAATTCTGCTAAAGGTAAAGCTTGAAATGATTGGGTTTGATTTGTTGCTGTTTTGAGATAAGTAGGTAGGGAGACTCCGCCAAAGTCCTCCATTACTAGGACATAGCTATTGTGATATACTTCCAGCGTCAGCGGTTTGACGATGTGAGGGAAGTCTAGATTTTTGGCAATGGTATATTGGTTGCGAAACTGGACGAGTTCGTTGAAGGTGGGGTATTCGTTTCGCAGCAGTTTGAGGACGACTGGATAGTGGTCACGGGTACGGATGCCTCGATAGACTAGGGTACGTGTACCTGCATAAAGTTGCTCTGTAATCTCATAACCTGACAAATTGGCGATCGCATCCATAACTCGTTTATACAACAGTTAAATTAAAACATTCCATTCCATTGTATTTTATTATGTGACAAAGATAGCGATCGCCAACTCTGCACCCTCGGTTGGGACAGAATTAACTGTAATTTTTTCCCCATGTTTATCAATTATTATTTGACCGAAATCAACTTGGTCACAAGTCCCCGGATTTATCTGTCTACCTTTGAAAAAAGCTCCGCATCCCGATCGCAAGTCCCGGACTCATCCGTGCCAGCAATCTCAAATCTCAAATTTCAAATCGCATGACGTGCGATCGCTAATTCTCCACCAGTTCCTTTCCCTATTCTGCACTATTGGCGCTATGTTATGTATAGTATGGTTGCGTAAGTTGTGATGGTATCGGAAAACAATAATTTGTAATTTTTAACCGCAAATATACGCAGATAAACCCGGATCTAGAGTTGAGCTTATGTGCGTATATTTGCCTGCATCTGCGGTTTTATTATGCTTTATTCCCCGTAGTGGCCGCCGACAACCTTACCCCGAAACACAACATAATTGTAGATGTTGTAAAAAATCATAATCGGGAGCAGAACGCCCATGAAAACAATCATAAATACCAGGGCGCTGGGCGAAGCTGCGGCTTGGTAAATCGTGATTTTGGAAGGAATAATATAGGGAAAAACAATCAACCCCAAGCCGATAAAACTGAGCAAAAAAATCAGAATCGTCCAGACAAACGGCGTGCGTTCTTCTTTGTTTGCGAGACTTTTCAGCAGCAGTCCTACCAACAGCACTCCCAGCAAAGGAATCGCGGCAAAGACATAAACTAGCGGTTTCTCGAACAACCTGGCTCTAGCGCTTTCGTAAAAAATCGGAGTGGCGATCGTAATTAAAATCGCTCCGATTAAAGTTGTAACCGCCGCAATTTTAGCCGTGCGATAGTGATTGGTTTGCAGTTCGCCCTCCGTTTTCATAATGAGATAGGTTGAACCGATCAAAACATAGCCTTGAATCAGCGTCAAAGCAACCAAGAGCGATCGCCAATCCAGCCAGTCCCAAGTAGTACCCACAAAGTGACCGGCTTCGTCAACCGCAATGCCTTCGAGCACCGCACCGAGGGCAAATCCTTGAGCTAAAGCTGCTAAAAAACTGCCAGCACCAAAGGCATAATTCCAGAGTAATTTGCGATTAGAATGCTCGCGAAACTCAAAGGCTACAGCCCGAAATATTAAACCAAACAGCATCACGCAAATCGGTATGTACAATGCCGTTAAAATCGTGCCGTAAGCAAGTGGAAATGCACCAAATAAAGCGCCTGCCATCAACACCAGCCACGTTTCGTTCGCGTCCCAAACGTTGCCCAAACTCGTCATTAAAATGCCCCTGCGTTCCTCGTCGTCAGAAGTCAGAGACAAGATTCCTACTCCTAAGTCAAAACCGTCTAGCATGACGTAGAGCAATAGGAACAAAGCCAAAATTACAAACCAAACTTGGGGGAGAAAATGCTCCAAAGCTTGCATACAATCTCCTAGTGTTGTGCTTCTACGGGACGTTGATCGGGAATGTGTCCTGCTGGTTGATTTTCGATTTCGGGTTGATTGTCTAAACCTGGCACAGGCAGACTTAAATTAGGGCCTTGGCGGATAATTCTGCTGCCAAAATACAAGGCACAAACAAACAAAAAGCTGTAAACAACGGCAAAGAAACTGAGAGAAGTTAAAACATTGCTCGCGGGGATGTTTGACACCGCGTCAGCAGTGCGAATTTGCCCGTATAAAGCCCACGGTTGTCTGCCGACACAGCGGACAATCCAACCCGATTCTACAGCAATATATCCTAGGGGAGCAGCTAATACCCAAGCGCGCATCAGCCAAGCTTGACTGCCGATATTTTCAGCAGCAAGTTTGCCTCGCATCCACTGAATTATACTGAACAGCATCAATCCTACAAAGAAGAATCCAATACCGGACATGATGCGGAAACAATAGTAGATTAAACCCACCATCCGGGGTCTATTTTCTGGCTTCCATTCCTTTAAACCTAGTACGGGTTCGGAGAGTTTTTGTTTTAATTCCAGAACGTATCCTAAGCCATTGGGCACGCTAATTTCCCAGTCATTTTTTTGGGCTTTTTCATTAGGCAAAGCTAGCAAAGTCCAATCTGCTGACTCTCCCGCTGGTGAGGTTTCCCACTTAGCTTCGATTGCTGCTAATTTAGCGGGTTGATAGTGATAAACTTGTTCGGCGCTCAAATGTCCGATGTATATCTGCAAAGGTGCAACGGCGATTGCTGTCGCTATGGCAATTTTTAAAGACTTGGAAAAAAACGCTTGGTTGCGCTTATTGAGAATGTACCAAGCGCTAATTCCCCCAATGACAAACAGCGAAGTTTCTAACGTCGCAAAAAACATATGAAGAATGCTGTTTAATGCGAACGGGTTCATAATTGCTTGAAAGTAATCGCTGACAATAAACTTGCCATTGACCATTTCTCCGCCCGCAGGAGTTTGCAGCCAAGAGTTAGCGACTAAAATCCAGACTGTGGATAGGTTAGCGCCGAACGCTACCATGATTGTAGCGAAATAATGGACGATCGGGTGAACGCGCTCCCAACCAAACAGCATAATTCCTAAAAAGCCGGCTTCTAGCATAAATGCCATTGAAGCTTCAAAGCCTAAAATGCTGCCAAAAAAGTCACCAACAGCTTCAGAGAATGGTGCCCAATTCGTGCCAAATTGGAATTCCATAGGAATTCCTGAAGCTACTCCTATACCGAAGTTTAGGAGGTAGAGTTTAGACCAAAAACGAGCGTGATGGTAGTAGTCGGGATTGCGAGTTTTCAGCCACATTCCTTCAACAATTACCAGATAAATCCCCATTCCAGTTGTCAGAACTGGCCACAGCATATGGAATATGGCGGTTAGCGCAAATTGCATCCGCGATAGGGCCACGGTGTTAGATAAGATATCCATCGTTATATCCTTGGGTCAGCTCAAGAGAGGTTAGCTTGCACAAATTCCATAATGGACACTGACAAGGTAACGCAGAAATTTACTTAGTGCAAAATGTACGGACTTATCTTTATTAAAAATTAAGATTTTCTGTGTGAAGGAAGAAGGAAGAAGCAAAGCGAAATAAAATCAATGGTTTCAGCAATTAAGCACGTCTTAAGCCTCTTGGTAGTTGCTATAATAGTAATTTAACTAAATTATAGATCCCCTGTCCCCCTTAACTAAAATAGAAAACTTGCTGTCAATCTTCCTCTTCTTTTCTCCCCTCGGCGCTCTCTGCGCTCTCTGCGGTTAATTTACATAAGCTCTCTCCCGAATCAGTCCTTAAAATCTCAAATGCTATTACCTAACGGTAACAGTGTAACTCAGTTTAAACGGTTGAAAATTAGCTTCGTTTTTGGCTGTTCCGCTCAAGTCAAGCTGGTAAATGCCAGCCTTGGGAAACACGATATCAGCCCCGGGAATCCCTTGATATTTCTCGGCAGATATGGCTTTTAAAGGCGGCTGCATCAGTGGCTTATCCCCTTCTTGGCGCTCTTTTGGATAAACCGCTAATTTGCAATTGCACTGCTCTAAGGGGATAATTTTGCCGCCCCTGCGAGTCAGCGCAAACCACACTCTCGCAGACTGTCCGGCGCGGGGGTTGTGGTTTGGTTCTAGGTGAAAGGTAGCGGCTACATCTCCGGATACTTCGACTTGGTGCGCCAAAACTGAAATCGAGTTTAACTGCGGCGCAGTGGGAATTGCTGCTTCAATTAGCAATCCCAAAAAAACTAACAATCCTAAACTTTTACTTTTGTTTGACAGGCGAAACATAGAACTTGTCCAGTGATAAAAGTGACCAAAAAAAGCGCGATCGCACAAACATAACTAACACCGTAACCACCGCTAAAACGGCTGTCAGCAGTTGATTGTGCAACTTCCATTCAAAGCCGCCGAGATAGTGGGAACCGATGAGTGCAGCGTGTACAGCGCACAGCAAGAAAGCTGGAACGCTTAACAGGTGAAGCATTCGCCACAGTTGGCCTAAATAATTTTGAATGCGATCGCAACTTGTAACCGCCGCCGGCAACATCAACAGCAGCGACAGCATCCCAGCAGCCATTCCCAACTGGTGCTGCGGCAACATAAAAGATAGCGCGTCAAAATTCCATTTCAGCGTATGGTCCAGCATATGAAACGTGTGGGCGACTGCTAGGACAAACGCGCCCACACCCAAGACGCGGCGATAGCGCAACAGTTGCGGCAAAAACTTGCTAACCGGACGCGCCAACAGTGCTAGCATCAAGCACAGCAGCGCTGCGTGGCCGGTAAAATCAACCATTTCATCGGTTCGCAGCAAGGTAAGAATTCCGATCGCCACCGTCACCCAGCCACCCGCACGAAAAAGTTGACTGCGCTTGTCCGCGCTCAATCTGCCAGCAAAAAAACTCACTCCCAGCATCGTTGGCAGCGTGCCGAGTCCAAAAGCCACCATCGTCGCCGCACCCAAAACCGAATTTCCGGTTTCCGCCGCCTTAATCTGCGCTGCGTAGAGGAAACCGCAGGGAATCAAACCCCAAAGCAAACCCAAAGCAACTGGCACCCACCATTTTTTTTGCGCCGAAAGCTTGCTCATTGCTTGTCCGACTCGATCGTGCGACAGCGGGTGCAATCGGGGCAATCCCGGCAGCAAGTTCGGTTTAATTTGCCCTACTCCGAACCAAATCAGCATCGTGCCCGTTAGAAGTGCGATCGCCCGCCGCAATTCGCTACCCGTACCTGCCAAAAGTCCGCCAGCAATTAACACCGAACCCAGTCCGCCAATTGCAGCACCAACCAAAGCGTAAGCAGTAATTCTCCCCAAATTTAGGAGCAAATGAAAGCGGAAAGCAGCTAATTTATCGTTGCGGGAATTAGAAAGAGAAAACGCCATTGTCAGCGGGCCGCACATCCCAGCGCAGTGACCGAAACTGCCGAGAAATCCCAAAATTGCAATTAGCAGCAGGTCTAGCATTTTGCTGTTTTTTCCCAAACAACGCCATCAAGGTATTGACAAGATTTTCTTTAGCTCTTGGACGCTTTTTTCTTTACTTTTTACAAAAAGTTATCTCAGCAGAGCGCTTTTGTCAAAATACAAGTTGTCCAACTTCTATCTAATCTCACGGATATTTAAAAAGACTAATGACTGATAACTAATAACTACTTTTGTTCTGGATGGGCCGCCGCCGGCGAAGCTGCACCCATTTGATTAATAGCAGCAATTAGCTGATAAAGCCGCCCAAAATCCCGCTGGTTGAAATGCAAAGTCAGGCGCGGCAGATCGAAAGTTTCATCTCCTATTTCCGGTTCCAAAGCTTGACTTTTTTCAATTTTTCCGGTGACAACAATATCGCTAAAGTCAGTATTTAGCCGATCGACATTCTCCTCAGAAAGCTCTGTTTTCAAGCGAATTACCAATTTTTCGCGCACGTAGCGGCAGGAATGATAAACCAGATAAAAACTACCGATTGCCTCGCAAGCGACATTTACATCGTCAGTAATCGTATACAGGCTCCGATCGTCGGGTGAAATCAAACCCCGACCCCGCAATTGTTTTTGCACAAAATAATTCCAATCAAGCCAATAATCTCCTCCCGGTCGATCGATCAATACCACAGGAGCCGGCCCGAACTTGCCAGTTTGAGTCAAAGTCAGACACTCAAAAGCCTCGTCCAGAGTGCCAAAACCGCCCGGAAACAGAGCTAAAGCATCGCTCTCCCGGAGAAAAAATAACTTGCGAGTGAAAAAATATTTAAAATTGAGCAATTTGGGATCGCCGGCAATGAAAGGATTAGAACTCTGCTCGAAAGGTAACTGAATGTTCAGCCCAAAAGAACGTTCAGCAGTCGCCCCCTCGTTCCCCGCCTGCATAATTCCCCCGCCGCCGCCAGTAATGACCATAAACCCCTGCTGGGCCATCGCCCGCGCAAAGTCTCTGGCCATCAAATATTCCGCCGATTGCGGTGACACCCTCGCCGAACCAAAAATCACAATTTTGCGAACGTGGCGGTAAGGATAAAACATCTCAAAAGCGCTCTCCATATCTCGGAGCGACGCAGCCATAATTTTCCAGTCTAGGCGATCGAGCTCCTCTCCTGCCATTTGCACTATAGTAGAGAGCGATCGTTCGATCCACTCAGAGTGCTTTAACATTGGGAAGCGATCGATCAAATCGATCAATTCAGCTTGGAGGGACTCAAAACCTTGACCAGACTCAGAACGAATCATGAATTTTTCCGAAACAATAACAAATTGTCGCTACTAAAAATTAAGGGGCAAGCTAAATTTAGAAGCTAATAGCCACCAGCAAATTGCCCTGCTGGCAACTAATAACTTTTCCAGTAGCTTTGCCCCGGTTCTGAAGCGAGTTAGCTTTCGCGGCCCACAAAGAACAGCGCGAAACCGCTCGCAGTTGGGTTAAATGTACTTTTCCAGAGTGTTTGCCAGAGTAGTTTTCGGAACTGCCCCAACCACCATATCCACACGTTGACCGCCCTTAAATATCATCAGCGTCGGAATGCTGCGGATACCGTATTGGCTGGCCACGTTAGGATTCTCGTCGGTATTAACTTTTACTACCTTGACCTGCCCTTCATATTGCTGGGCAATTTCGTCTACGACGGGCGCCACCATCCGACAGGGCCCACACCAGGGAGCCCAAAAATCCACTAGAACTGGAACTTCGCTATCGAGCACTTCCTGCTTAAAGGTAGAGTCGGTTACTTGCGCGGCTGCTGACATCCCTAGCCATCCTTGTAAATACTATTTCTCGGATAACAAGTCTAGCAAAAAGTGTAACCACTTGCGTCAACGATTTTAACAGAAGGCTTCTGAAGGAAGAAGGAAGACGGTAGAAGGAAGAGGGAAGAGGGTAGAAGGAAGAAGGCACAAGGTTTCTGAAGGAACAAGGCACTTATGTTTCCGAAGGCACTTATGTTTCCGAAGGCAGAATGCACTTATGTATAAGAAAAATTCTCCCACTCCCAGACTTTCCCACTCTCCCACTCTCGGCCTCTCCGGAGCTACAAGCCTCTGTTCTGTATCTAGTAAGCAAGAGCCAAGATGTCCGGCAAAAAAGGAACCGCCCGAACAGTAGTCCGGGCGGAGTGTGGTGTGAGGAGTGAACGGAAACATGCGTCTCCGCTTCTTATATTGTGACACCTACTTCTCGATAATTCCACAATATTCTGTAAATTTCGAGACTCTTGAACAAATTTTGTCAAGGTATGCTGGTATTCGATCGGTAAATCTACTTACCCATGCCCAACTGTTGAGCTTTTTGATAGACTTTACCCTCAGTCAGCAGAGAAGGAGCAATTACCACTTCCACTTGCTGCATCTCCTTAATATCCTTAGCGCCCAAGGTACCCATGCTAGTTTTCAGAGCTCCGAGCAAGTTGTGCGTACCGTCATCTAGCACCGCAGGCCCCCGCAAAATTTGCTCCAGAGTACCCGTAGTCCCCACGCGAATGCGAGTGCCGCGCGGCAAAACCGGGCTGGGAGTGGCCATCCCCCAGTGAAAGCCGCGGCCAGGAGCTTCGGCGGCCCTGGCAAAGGGCGAACCAATCATCACTCCATCGGCACCGCAGGCAATGCACTTGCAGATATCGCCGCCGGTAATTAAACCGCCGTCAGCAATCACTGACACGTATTTGCCAGTTTCGCGATAGTAGTCGTCCCGCGCCGCGGCGCAGTCTGCTACCGCTGTGGCTTGGGGAACGCCGACACCCAATACGCCTCTAGATGTGCAAGCAGCCCCCGGCCCAATGCCCACGAGAATGCCCGCAGCGCCAGTTTTCATTAAATTCAGGGCGACTTCGTAGGTCACGCAGTTACCCAAAATTACTGGTATCGGCATCTCTTGACAGAATTGTGTCAAATCTAAAGATGAGATTGATTCAGGGGAAAGGAAAGCTGTCGAGACTACAGTTGCTTGCACAAAAAATATATCGGCTCCAGATTCAGCAACCGTCCGGCCGTATTTGCTCGCGCCGGCTGGTGTACCGCTGACGGCGGCAATCCCTCCTCCAGCTTTAATTTCTTTAATTCTCAGGTCGATTAATTCTGGCTTGATGGGTTCGGCATAGAGTTCCTGCATCAGGGAAACAAATTCGTGGTTCCCGACACTGGCGATGCGCTCTAATATTGGCTGGGGGTCGGCATAGCGGGTTTGAATTCCTTCTAGGTTGAGCACGCCCATTGCTCCCAATTCCGACAGCAAAATGGCCATGCGGACATCGACTACTCCATCCATGGCGCTGGCGATGATCGGGATTTCTCGATCGATCCCGCCAATCTGCCACTTGGTATCTGCCAAACTCGGATCGAGGGTGCGCTGTCCGGGTACGAGCGCAATTTCATCTATGCCGTAAGCTCTGCGAGCGCTTTTGCCCCGCCCAATTTCAATATTCACGCTGTTTCACTTCCACAATGTATTTAAATTAGACTAACAAAAAGTTAGCCCGCCCGAGTTTAGCTATCGCACGGCTGTCTTTAAAAAAAGCTCGGCACTGATTCTGATTGTATTCTGATTCTATGAAATCGAAGGGGATACTTTTCCTCAGCAACGGCCACGGGGAAGACTCGATTAACTGTCAAATTCTCAAAGCTTTAAGAGTATCTGGCGCGGATGTTGATGTTTCGGCAATCCCGATTGTCGGTGACGGGGCTGCTTACCGCCGATCGACCGTGCCCATTATTGGGCCCACCAGTCAAATGCCGTCTGGGGGAGTTTTTTACATGAATCCCCTGTTTTTCCTCAAAGATATCGGCGCGGGGCTGATTGCTTTGACTTGGCAGCAATTGCAGGCTGTTTGGAGGCATTCGCGCCACTGCGATTTGGTGGTGGCGACTGGGGATATTGTCGCGGCGGCGATCGCCCCCGCCCTCGCGCATCACCACAATGGAACCCGATCGCACATTGTCAACCACCCGACTTGCGATATCTTCCGCCGTGAGTGTTTTTTTATAATCTTGGGAATCAACATCCCACATAATCAGTTTTTTGAGTATTTGGGATAGCAAATAAGACAAAACTACAAATCGCCTACCCCAAGGCGGGCGAAAACTGATACTTTGTTGCTTAACCCCAACTTCCTGCAAAAGTTTGTCCGTTTATTCAATTTCAGACAGCAAAACTTCCCTGGGTTTAAACATCATATCTTTGTGAGAGGATGAATGGTTTGCCAACTCCTCTTTCCTCGCAACAATCATTTCACGATTTCTGGATGTCTCTCAATATTGCGGTCAATTTCACAAAAAGTTGCTTTAACTTGGTAGCAGTCTAAGGTATCTAAAAGTTGATTTGTATAGGGAGCATAGGGGTCGTCGTCGTAGGTAAGGGCAACAACTTTAACTTCGGTATTGGCGCGGTTGATGCCGACATAATTGTGAAATTTAGTAAATTTAATCAACAGCGATACAGCGAAAAATCACGCTATGGTGAAAACCAGAAACTTTTGTAAATTTTTACCGATTCGCATAGCTGCACGCACTCGATTGAAAATGAAAGTCGATTGGTGTCAGATTACCACAATTTTGGAACTGAATGCTTAAGCTATTTTATCATTAATTATTGTCCGTTCCGAGATTTTTTAGTTTTGGCGATCGCAGCGTCTAGCTACTGTGCGATCGCCATTGCCGTTGTACGCCCGATCGGGCGTACTTGCGTAAGTCATATTGAAATTAACAGAGGTGATGAGTACGATCGCGGGCTTGAAGAGAAATGTATCGAAATAGAAACGCGATCGCAAATTTATTTTTTATACCCTCCGATAACTCCCCACCTACAGATTGTTTCCCAACTACGCTTCAACTATCAGAGTAATGTTGTCAAGTCTCACGACCCGAACAACTTCACCGGGTTGCAAAGTTATTTCTCGAACGCATTTTGCAGGCCACCACCTGCTTTGAAATCGCACACTGCCGGACTGATTGGGTTTAATTTCTTCTTCAACGATCGCTCTTTCTAAATGGCTGACAGTCATGATTACTTTCTCCTGATTCTAGGTTGGCCTGAACGTTGGGAGGCTATAAACCTATAGCTAGACTCCCTAACCCATTGATTTATAACGCGGCTTCCACTATCAAAGTAATATTGTCAATTCCGACTACGCGCACCACGTCACCAGGCTCAAAAGTCATCTCTAGATCGCACTTCGCAGGCCACCAACTGTTTTGGAAATGAACGCGACCGGACTCATTAGGTCGCATTTCTTCATCGACAATCGCTTTTTCGGAATTGTCAAAATTCATCATTGCTTACTCCCGATTGTAGATTGACCTTAACTTTCAGAATTGATCTCAAACGACGCTGCAACGATCAAAGTAATATTTTCAATTCCCACGACACGAACCACCTCACCGGGTTGAAAAGTCATGTCTAGATCGCACTTCGCCGGCCACCAACTGTTTTGGAAACGAACGCGGCCGCATTCTTGAGGGCTAATTGGTTCATCCACGATAGCTGTTTCCACATCGTTGATAGACATAGCTGCTTGCTCCTAAATATAAACTCGACTCGATGGGTGTGTAAGTTAGAAGCTTGTCTGTCAACTTCCCCTCCACACTCAACAGTATCCCCGGCCAACCTCGGCCGTGTCAGTCGGGAAAAGTCTATACAAGTCCACTGTTTGAGCGTGTAAGCGAGTCGGAAAAAGTCTGTTAAAGTTGTGTCAGATGGGTAACGCTAAACCTGGTGACTAAATGGAAGCCGATCGTGCACTGGATTTTACCAACTCGTTACTTGTGGCTCGAAACCTGAAAACTCTCGACAACCTTGACAGCGCGATCTTTCGCGAAGCTTGGCAAGGCGTGCAAGGCAGGACGTACCAACAGGTTGCAGATAGTGAAGGGTATGGAGTAGGGACTGTTAAGGATGCTGCCTCTAATTTGTGGAAGCGACTTTCAGCGCTGTTTGGAGAAGGCGAAAAAATCAAAAGAGACAACCTTCAAGCGGTAGTAGAGCGCTATTGGCGCAGCTACTCGAAACTCGAACCGCAGTCGGGACAAACTGTTCCGGCCCAAGTATCTCTCGGACTTGATGCGGATTTGGAAATCGAAAACCCGAATTTTTTGGGCCGCTTCGGGGCCATCGAAGATCTCAATACTCTTGTCGCCCAAGGAGCAAAAGTGATTGTCATCCAAAGTGCCGGCGGTATCGGCAAAACCACTTTGGCCCGACAGTATCTCAAATCTCAAGGGTTCGATCGAACCATTGAACTGTTGATGGCAAAAGAGACAGAGAATATCACAGCATTGGAAAGCGCGATCGAAGAATGGCTCAAGCAAGACTTTCAGGAAGAACCAGGGCCAGACTTTGGCGTCACCCTGGGGCGGCTGAAGCGACAGCTTCAGACTCACAAAGTCGGCGTATTGATTGACAATTTGGAAGCCGCACTCGACGGACAAGGTAAGTTTATTGAACCGCACCGCCTTTACGTGGAACTGTTGCGAGTTTTGGCCGACGCAGCCGTGCAGTCGGTAACGCTGATTACCAGTCGCGATCGACTTTGCGATTCTGATGTCACCGTCGAACACTACTTGCTTCCGGGATTAGAGGTGGAAGTTTGGCAGCAATTTTTTAGCTGCCGCAACATCAATATAGATGATGTCGCCCTCAAGGAAATGCACAAAGTTTACGGCGGCAATGCTAAAGCAATGGGCATTATTTGTGGCACTATCCGAGAAGATTTTGACGGAGATATGGCGGCTTACTGGCTGGAAAACAGCGAAGATCCGCTCGTTGAAACTGACTTAAAAAATTTAGTTACCAGTCAATTCAACCGCCTCCTCGAACTCGATGCCGAAGCCTATCAACTCCTCTGTCGCTTGGGCTGTTACCGCTATCAAGACGTGCCGACAGTCCCTACTGACGGACTTTTGTGTTTGCTGTGGGACGTGCCCGAAGCCGGACGCCGACAAATCATTAAATCGCTGTTGCACCGATCGCTAGTCGAGTCTCAGAAGGGCGAATACTGGCTGCATCCAGCAATTCGGGAAGAAGCGGTCGATCGGCTCTCACCCGGAGACTGGGAAACTGCAAACCGCAAAGCAGCCGAGTTCTGGACAGAGAGTGTTGAAAATATTGAGACTGTAGAAGATGCCCTGAAAGCTTTTGAAGCTTACTATCATTATGTGGCAATTAGCTGTTTCGAGCAGGCCGCGAGCGTCATCCTCAAAAAAATCAATATCCAGTTTGCCAAAGATTACAAGCTCGGTAGAGCGCTCTACAAATTAGGTTTCTTGCAGCCAGTAATTTCAGCCACTACTCGTATCGTCAACAATGTGACTTCGGATTATTATTTGAGCGGTTTATACAGTATATTAGGCATTTGTTACCGGATTTTAGGCGAAATAAATCAAGCCATAGAATGCCACCAGATATCAGAAATAAAAGCCACTAAATCTTTGCAAATTCTAGCGAAAAGCAGCGAACCTGAAAACGGCAAACAAGCTAATCTGGAATTCTGGAAAGTTAACGCTGCAATTAATATAGGTTTTTGTCAAATAGAAATGCGCGAATTAGAATCAGCTATGGAGATATTTGTCAAGCTGAAAACTTCGCGGGACGAAATCGGGATTAATAGCTATTCGCTCGATGTCGGGTTAGCTTTCCTCAACTCCTGTGTCGGAGCAAAAAAAGAGGCGGAAGAGCTCGCCGAAAAACTTTATGCCGATCGGGAAAACAGTCAGTTGGTGGGTACGGGATACAAGTTAGTTTTTCTCGCCGCCACCTATCAAAACCTGGGAGAGACAGAGAAAGCTTTGAGCTTGTACCGCCAAGCGATCGCCCAAGCCGACCAAAACCAGTACAGCACCATCAAAGCCAAAGCTCTCAGCGGTATAGCAGCGCTGTACCGACAACAGGGAGAATTTGACCAAGCCCTGCAGCACCATGCAGAAGCAATAGAAATACTCGATCGAACCAGCGCTAAATTAGACCGAGCCGAAGCTTGCTATCAACTAGCACTAACAGAACAAAAACTTGGTAACATCGAGAAAAGTCAAGAAAATTTTGAGCGCGCCATTCAACTGTTCAGCGAAATGGACGCTAGCAAACAAGTAGAAAAAGTACAGTTAGCCGCAACAAAAAAAACAGAAAAAATAGCTAATTAATCGAGCAAAAAATCAGAAAATAGATACAATAAACGAAAGAACAACCATAAACTTTGTAGATATGAAACTAAAACGATTGGGACACGTAGCCGTCTGCGTGCAAGACATAGAGAAGTCTGCTGAATTCTACCGCAACTTGGGTATGGAGTTAGTCTGGAAAGATGCAGACTGGGCTTATTTGAAAGCAGGAGAGGACGGATTGGCGCTGTTGAGTCCGAGTTACGACCAAGCAGGGCCGCATTTTGGGTTTGTATTTGACGATCGTACCGAAATGGAATCCGCCTACGAACAACTCAAAGCCGATGGTGTTTCCGTCACCCACATTCACGAACACCGCGACGGTACTGCATCCTTCTACGGCAGAGATCCAGATGGGAACGGCTTTGAGTACCTTTACGAACCGGCCTGACGATTCTAGGGCTTACGAATACAAAACCCAAGAAACCGGGTTTTTAGCGGTTTCGGCGAGTTGTAACGCCTCTTCTCGACAAAAACCCGGTTTCTGACCACGTGCGATCGCGAACTAAATTAAGTAAGCGCACAGAAAAAATAGAATACCCAGATACCCGGTTTGGCGTTCCTTCTTTCGTTCCCGGAACATCCCTACAACTCCCCGAATAATGTGAGGTACTCACACCGACGCTTCTAAAGTAAGGTGCAGAGTCTGAATCCGAAATATATCGACAACTTCCGAAAATCAGCTCGATAATCTAAAATCTAAAATCTAAAATCTAAAATCCTCATGTTGCAGAGAATACAAGTCAGAAACCGCTGGAAATCAATCTTCAAACCCTGGGAAGAAGCAGACCCTTGGCTGTTCGGCGCTTGCATCGCCCTCACCATCTTCGGGGGAATCATGATCCACAGCGTGGAAATTAATCAGGGACTCATCAACTGGTGGCGGCACTGGGTAACTGGGGCAGTCGGTTTGTTCCTCGCCATCATCATTTCCCGCTGTCGCTACCAAATACTGATTGAGTGGAAATGGCCGATTTACATATTAATCAATTTGTCGCTGATCGCAGTGCGTTTTATCGGTACTACAGGGCTCGGTGCCCAGCGGTGGATCAACATCGGCGGCTTCTACCTGCAACCCTCAGAATTTGCCAAAGTAGGCATGATTGTCACTTTAGCAGCTCTCCTGCACGACAAGACTGTCCCCACCGTGGGTAATATGTTGAGGATGCTGGCGATTATGGCTGTACCCTGGGGATTGATCTTTGCTGAACCAAATTTAGGTACTTCCTTGGTCTTCGGCGCGATCACAATGGGGATGTTTTACTGGGGAAATGTCAATCCCGGCTGGCTAATATTGCTATTCTCTCCTCTCATCTCAGTTCTCTTCAATAACCTGTCTACACCGATTTGGATAGCCTGGGTAGTTGTTGCGGGTATTATCGCTTGGCGAACCCTGCCTTGGCCCTGGTTGGGGACTTTCGGTGCTGTGTTGGTGAACGTTGTTTCTGGACACCTCGGACATATTTTTTGGAATGTGCTCAAGGATTATCAAAAAATGCGTCTGACAGGGTTTTTAAACCCCGAGAAAGACCCTTTAGGCAGCGGATATCACTTGATTCAATCTCGGATTGCTATTGGCGCTGGGGAACTCAAAGGCAGGGGTTTGTTTCAGGGAACGCAAACTCAGCTTAACTTTATTCCCGAACAGCATACGGACTTTATCTTTTCAGCTATTGGCGAAGAATTGGGTTTTATTGGCTGTATTGCCGTGTTGTTGGTGTTCTGGATAATTTGTTTCCGGTTGGTGACGATCGCTCAAACTGCTAACGATAATTTTGGTTCTTTGCTGGCGATCGGCGTACTGTCAATGTTGATTTTTCAGGTGTTCGTAAATATTGGGATGAACATTGGCTTGGCTCCGGTTACGGGCATTCCCCTGCCTTTCCTAAGTTACGGGAATGCGTCGCTGCTGAGTAATTTTCTCGGCCTGGGACTGGTGGAGGCTGTGGCAAGCCAGCGACAGCGCAAGAAGCGTTGGAATTAGGTAATTGGTAATTGGTTCTGGGAATGCGATCGCGCTTTTGATTTCTTTCGAGAGATTCTGCGGGCGATCGCATTTTTTTTCTATCGGCCTAGGCGCATCTAAATTTTACGCTTCCTGACCCGAGCCTTCATGACTGTCAAGTTTGATAAAATTCTTGTGGGGTGCGCGCGAGAACCCGCCCAAAAATAAAATTTAGAGGCAAAACAGCTTAAGTCTATCAACTTAATTAAACCACTCCTGAGGCAAACAATAAATGATTTTATGCGCTATGGGTAAGCCGCTCATTGTGCAGTGGACGCCCTACTGAGGACGTTCTTAATGCCTGAAACAATTGTTATTATTACATCTTTTTTTCTTCTTCCTGCTTCTTGCTTCCTTCTTCCTGACATCCGTTACATCCGTTACATAATCCGTTGCCGGACTTCCTTCTTCCTTCTTCCTGACATCCGTTACATCCGTTACATAATCCGTTGCCGAACTTCCTTCGCCTCTAATTATTCGTTCATATTCTTGTACGTAGCAACAGCCGAAGGCGAACTCCGGTTTAAATAACGGAATATCCAATACTTAAATACCGTATCCAAGATAACGGGAAACGTCGCAATGAACAAAAATATGAACTGCCTATTTTCTGGTAGTCCCAAATGCCTCGATACACCTTCGAGAATTACTTCCCAACCGTGAGGCGAGTGGAATCCGACAAACACATCCGTAAACAAAATAATTACGAAAGCTTTCGCACTGTCGCTGAGGCCGTAAATCACATCGTCCATGAAAGACTTTAAAATCTCAATCTCTTTCTTGTTAGTGACGATAATCGCGACAAACGCCATGCAGGAAATCAAATCGGAAAAAATATTTTTAATAGCTCCACTACTTTCAGCGCGGTATTCCTCGGCTAGCTCAACTGCTTTCTCGGCAATCTTCTGTTCCGTTTCCTCTAAAGAAAGCGACGGAGCAGTGCCTATTAACCTTTCAAATTTGAGGTGCTGCTCAAATCTCTCCAGTTCTTGGAATGCTTCTTCTTCCAGGTTAACATTTATGAAAAGTGGAGCATTTTCTTGGCCTCTAAAATAGTCAACTATCGGTCCCACTAGAAAGTTTTTGGAGATTTGATTCGTCAACAGCGGAACTAAAATCAAAAGCAAAATAAATCGGAGAGAAATAATTGTTTTTACTTTGGAATTGCGAAAATTTTTGACTACTTCTTTTTCAGCTCCCGGGTCTAAATCTTTAGTGATTCGATTCAAAGTTCCCAAAAGTGAGCGCGGTAATAAATTCACTTCTTCATAGTTAGTGTCAACCTCACCATCGTGAATTTTAACAGAATTAGCTGAACCTTTATTTTGGTCAGGTGGAGAGCTGCTATTTGTTGTAGATTTTACCTGCACATTTACTGAACTGACCACCGGAATAATTGCCGTCGATCTACTATTATTAATATACTTGTCGATGACTCCATCAATAAACTCTAGCTTCTCAAATATAAGGGAGGCTCTATCTTTATTGTTGAGATGTAATCCGTGCTGGTGATAATCGACGCTGTGCCCCGTTTTCGGTTTGGCACCCACTCGCTCCGGCAGTTCCAAAAAAGAACGGCTAGCATTAAACTCAACCATTCGGGTTTGGATGACCTTGAGGTATTTTTGCAGTTCGGATTTAAAGTAAGACAGGGTGCTTTGTCCGTAATCTCCCGATCGCTCAGAGATTATTTGACCGCCAAAATGCTCGTCTTCGATCGCCTTAATTGCTAACGCAGCATCGTAGGCCTGTTCTAGAGCCCTCTCAGGGGTTTCTCGATACCATTGGTGAAGGCTGTAGAGATATTTTACAATCCTGTTCCACGGAGAAGTATTCATAGCTAAAGCTGGTTAGTTTGCTGTAGACATTAGTGATTAAAGTATTCACGGTATGGTAACAAATTTACATAAATTGAGAACTGCCACCGAGGATTCAATTTGGATTGTCGGATCTGCCCGCAGTGGCAAAACCGCTCGTTTAGTAGAGCAGTTCTGCATTTGGAGCAAAACTGTCAAGCCCTTGCCCGCAAAAGTTTCAGGGCGATCGAGTTCCGGGCGGCGGCGGGCTGGACAAACTGCCCCAGCAATTTTAGTCTTAGCAGCTAACGGAGACAACCGGCTAGAATTGGCCGATCGCATCGCCGTCGCTACCGAAGGAAAATATACCTTTCACTCCACAACGCCCTTCGGTTTTTTTGAGCAGGAGGTATTGCTATTTTGGCCCCTGCTAGTTCAGTCGCTAAATTTGAGAGCTCAATTTCCCCTGCGACTGCAACCTGAAACCGAACTGGAACTTGCCACGAGACTCTGGCGTCGCGAACTAGACGAAGGCATTTTGCAACAAACAGGGGTAAGTCCAAACCGAATGGTGCGTCGAACACTAGACTTATTACAACTTGCTGCTGTCAGCGGTACGCCCAGAGAAGAGATTCCCAGCATTCTGGAACAGGGATTTGCTATCTCAGGCGGCTCGACCAACCTGTGGACTAGCATGGGAGAGTTGCTCGAAAGGTGGCGGGAATGGTGCTTGACGCGGGGGCTGCTGACTTACGGGATTGTTTGCGAACTCTACTGGCGCTATTTGTTGCCGGATGGCAGTTACCAGCAGCATTTGGCCTCTAGATACCAAGCTGTGATCGCAGACGATGTTGACGATTATCCGGCGATAAGTCGCCATCTGTTCGATCGAATGCTCGACCAAGGTGCAGCGGGGGCGTTCTCGTACAATCCAGATGGAGGAGTGCGTTTGGGCTTGGGGGCTGACACGGAATACCTAGCCCGACTGGAAGACCGCTGTCAAAGCGTGGAAAATTTGGACGCAAAAGCCGGTTTAGCCCCAGAGATTGGAGATTTAGCGGTAAGTTTAGCAGTTAATTCAGAGGGTTTTTATCCTTTAGGCTTGAGTTTGCCCGGATCGGTTCGATCTCTCCAAAGCACTTCCCGGGCTCAACTGCTGCGAGAAACCGCCGAAATTATCGCGGATGCGGTGAAGTCACAAGCCGTGGAACCGCAGGAAATCGCCGTAATTGCGCCCGGGATGGATGCGATCGCCCGTTACAGTTTAACGGAAATTCTCGCGCGAGATGGTATCGCCGCCGTATCTCTCAACGATCAGCGTCCCCTCTCTACTACCCCAGAGATTCGAGCTTTACTCACTTTGTTAGCCTTAGTTTATCCGGGACTCGGCCGTTTAGTCGATCGAGACGGCGCCGCCGAAATGCTGGTAGTGTTGGGCAGCCAGAAACACCGTTCATTGGAAACAGAAGATTCCAACTCGACGTTCAATCTAAAATCTCAAATTCAAAATCAAAAATCGATCGACCAAGTGAGAGCAGGTTTAATCGCCGATCACTGTTTTTGTCCAGATATCGATCGACCTCAATTGCTGCCAATTACAGCTTTTCCCCGGTGGGACAGACTGGGACACCGAGCAGCCGGGGCCTACGAGCAGATTGTGGAGTGGATCGAACAACAGCGGTCGCAACAGCAGGAGCGGCTGTTGCCGAACCCAATTGCCCTGCTCGATCGAGCAATCCAGAAATTTCTGATGAACGACAGATACCTCCCCTACGATCGGCTAGCAGCCCTGCGCGAGTTAATGGAAACCGCCAGCCACTACTGGGAAATCAACGGGCGAATGCAGCGCGTAGAACCAACAAACGGCGGCGACTCAGAAACGATCGCCCGGTTCATCCAATTGTTGCGCCAAGGAACCGTCACTGCCAACCCCTTTCCAGTTCGTCCAGAAGGTCCAGCAGCCAGAGCCGTCACCCTCGCCAACATCTTTCAGTACCGCAGCAGCCGCCGGGCCCACAAATGGCACTTTTGGCTGGATGCCGGCTCGCCCCTGTGGCTGAGCGGTGGTGCGGCTACATTGTTTGGTGCTCCCTTATTTGTGCGATCGCAACTCGGGCGCCCCTGGGAAACCGAAGACGAAACGACTGCCGACCAACAGCGACTGCGGCGAATTCTGCTAGATTTGT
The DNA here is from genome assembly GCF_036701905.1 of Microcoleus sp. MON2_D5. Classification (NCBI taxonomy): domain Bacteria; kingdom Bacillati; phylum Cyanobacteriota; class Cyanophyceae; order Oscillatoriales; family Microcoleaceae; genus Microcoleus; species Microcoleus sp. MON2_D5. The sequence goes on along the minus strand of NZ_JAUBRM010000022.1, from coordinate 6,894 downwards.
TAAGTCGCTGTTCCCTGCTTTACCTTTGCCACAGCGAACTATCCGTCAGTGGACAAGAACAAACCGGGCCGCTTCTGCCCCTAATTAACAGCTCTGTTTCTTGTCAGAAGTCAGCATAAGAAAGTCGGCTTCTGAAGGCAAGAGGCACATATGTATTCGGCATTCGGCAGGAGGAAAGAAAAAATTATGACAGCGAAGATTTTTATTTTTTCGGCTTCTGGATAAATACACCGGGCTGACTCGAAGCCAGACTTCTAGGTTCTATAGAACTGGGGCGATATTAAAGTATACCCAACATAGGCAGCAAAACGTGCAATCATTAATATTTTGAGATCAAAAGATGCCCGGCTTAAAAAATATCCATAGCCGTTGCAGTTTTGATTTAGTATGCTAGAAATGATCGGGATTATTAATCAATTTTAAGCCAGATTTGTGGCAACAAACTGATACTAATCAGTTCTTAAAGTTAATCGGGATCGTCGTTTAAAGGAGCCAAAATAATGCCAAGTGCAGTGCCAGTAGTAATTATACCAACACCAACACCAGAACCGCCAACACCAACACCAGAACCGCCAACACCAACACCAGAACCGCCAACACCAACACCAGCACCGCCGACGCCAACTCCCTCCGGGGACGACACATTTGGTGGCATAGACGACACAGTGGGCGGAGGCCAAGGTACGTCGCCCGCAGTCATCGGCGGCGTAGTCCGCGGCGGAGAAACCAACGACTCCTTAGTTGGCAGTCCCGGGCCCGACGTGATTTCCGGGCTGCAAGGCAACGACAACCTGCAAGGAGCCGACGGCGACGATTTAGTATTTGGCAACGACGATGACGACGTGCTGTTCGGCGCGCCCGGCAACGACGTTCTCGATGGCGGGTCAGGACTCGATACCCTGTACGGAGGCAAAGACAACGACTCCCTCGACGGGGGAAATAACCCTGACGTGCTTTACGGCAATGACGGCAACGACACGGTAATCGGAGGCGAAGGCAGGGACACGGCTTACGGCGGCAAAGGCAGCGACAGCTTGCGTGGAGGCTCTGGCGACGATAGCTTTTTGGCCGATCGAGGCGACGACATCGTGTGGGGCGACCAAGGTAACGACTCGCTCTTCGGCGGCGATGGCGAAGACTTGGTATTTGGCAACGAAGGAGGCGACTGGCTCTATGGAAACGCCGGCGGGGATACATTTTTTTCCGGCGACGGCGACGACATCGTATTCGGCGGCGACGGCGACGACATCGTGGACGGCGGCGCGGGCAACGACGTTCTTTGGGGCGAAGCAGGCAAAGACGTAGTGGCAGGAGGCGAAGGCAGAGATGTCTTCGTCATCGGTGCCTTCAGTTCCCCCAGTGGCAGCAGCGACGGCACTAACGCGGCCTTTCTCACCACAGGCGGTCCCGACATCGCCGATGCCGACATTTTCACAGACTTTCGCCAAGGCGAAGATTTCATCGGGTTAAGTGGCGACCTCAAGTTTGAAGATTTGGTCATCTTCCAAAGCACTGAGACCAAAGCCGGCAGTACGATTATTCGCAACGGCGTCAGCGGCGACTTTTTAGCAGTATTGCCCGGAGTAGACAGCAGAACCCTCGGGCGAAGCTCATTTGTAATTGCCCCCAGAGTTCCCGGCAGCGCAACTCCGCTCCCCCTGCCGACGCCGACAGGAAGTCCGACGCCGACAGGAAGTCCGACGCCGCCGACACCGCCGACACCGCCGACACCGCCGACACCGCCGACACCGCCGACACCGCCGACACCGCCGACACCGCCAGACGAGCCGCGGCCGACGTTCCCGGGGTCGCCGACACCGGGGTTGCCGACGCCGACAGGAAGTCCGACGCCGCCGACACCGCCGACGCCCATCTTTAACCAACCTCCAAGAGCAGTTAACGACAACTTCACCACGGTTGCGGGTCAAGAACTCAGTTTCAACGTTCTGTTGAACGACACAGACCAGGAACAAAGCGCTCTGACTGTCACGACTTTTGCTCCAGCAAGCAAAGGGAGCCTGGTTCCCGTGGGCGGCGGCGTATTCAAATACACCCCGAATCCCGGCTTCTCGGGTACTGACAGCTTCAGCTACTCGATATCAGACGGCAGCGGCGGCACAAGTAAGGCGGTAGTAACCATCAACGTCAGTAGCCCGCCGCAGCTAGTAATTAACGACGGTGTGGTGGTTGCCAAAAGTAATCCTACCCAGACAATCACTGCCGCCGATTTGTTAGTGACAGATCCCGATAACAGCCCCTTGGAAATTGTTTACACGATTACTAAAGCCCCCGATGCTACCAGAGGTTTTGTCCAAAGGGGCAGCACCTTTCTGAACGTCGGCGGCAAATTCACCCAAGACGATATCAACAACAACATCGTCAAATACAACTTGCTGGCGACAGGTGGCAGCGACACTTTCACGTTTACAGCCTCCGACGGGTCTGCAACTATCGGGCCGGCATCCTTCAGCATCACGGTGGTAGATAATATTGTCGATCGCAGCGCACTCCCGGCCAGCAGCTTTACAGGCAGCAACCTCAGCGATTTCATCCTGGGCGGGGCCGGCGACGATACCCTCTCTGGGGCCGACGGCAACGACATCATGGATGGCAGTGGCGGCAACGACCTCGTATTCGGTGAAGCAGGCAACGACTCGGTGGTGGGTGCGATCGGCAACGACACCGTTGACGGCGGACTGGGCAACGACACCGTTGACGGCGAAGACGGCATAGACTCGCTGATCGGCGGACTGGGCAACGACCTGATGTTCGGCGGCAATGACAATGACAACCTCTTGGGCGGTGACAACAACGACACCATTGACGGCGGAACAGGCAATGACTCGATGTTGGGAGAATCCGGCGACGACTCGATACTTGGTGGCACCGGGATTGACACCTTACTTGGTGGCATTGGCGACGACTCCCTCGACGGTGGTGCAGGCGACGACATCCTCGACGGTGGACTGGGCAGAAACTTGCTCGAGGGCGGTATCAATAACGATTCCATATCCGGCGGCGACAACGATGACACGATTTTGGGTGGAGAAGGCAACGACACGGCACTGGGAGGTGCGGGCAACGACTACGTGTTGGGCCAAGCCGGCAGCGACTCCCTCGACGGCCAAGCGGGCGACGACACTCTCGACGGCGGTGCAGGCAGCGACTGTCTCAGCGGCGCCTTCGGCAATGACTTAGTGTTGGGCGGCGATGACAACGACTCGCTTTCCGGCGGTGCAGGCAATGACATTGTGGGTGGCGGTGTCGGTTCTGACTTGCTCACGGGCGATGCTGGCAATGATTTCTTCTACTACGAAACTCCCAGCGAAGGCGTGGACGTGATTGCTGACTTTAACGCTAACGGCAGCGAGACCGACAGATTTTTGTTCAGATCGTCAAATTTCGCAGGTTTAACCAACTCAGGAACTACTCTCGATTTCACCAGTTTTATCGTCAGGAATATCGGGTCTAGCGGCGACGACATCAGCAAGCAATCAGTCATTTTGTTTGAATCTAAATTTGATAACGCTCAAGCAGTAAATGCAGTGTTGAAGAATCAAAAGGGTTCGAGCAAAACGGGAGCTTTCTTCGTGTACCTGAACAATACTTTTAACAAGTACGTTCTAGGCTTTGACCCGAATGTGGCAGATGACAGTCTCCCAGCTTTTGATTTGGGAGTTTTGAATTCTATTCCTACAGTGCCGGGAGCGCTCAGCACCGTCATTACTGCATCTGACTTTAAGTTTATTTAGTAGTTTTTGAGTAGCGTCGCAAGGAGTCGGAACAATGCCAAGTGCAGTACCAGTAGCTTTTACCCCACCGTCGCCGTCCCCGGCACCGTCGCCGTCCCCGGCACCGTCGCCGATGACGGGGACTTCGACAATGATGACGGGGACTTCGACAGGGATGACGGGGACTTCGACAGGGATGACGGGGACTTCGACAGGGATGACGGGGACTTCAACAATGATGACGGGGACTTCGACAGGGATGACGGGGACTTCAACAATGATGACGGGGACTTCGACAGGGATGACGGGGACGGGCCCGGACATTTCGATCACCCCGGTGCCGCGGCCACCTGTGACAGTTCCCACGCCTCCCCCAGAGCCACTTTTTGTCGATGGCTTAGTTGTCGCAAATGACGCCAGTAACTATTTAATCGGCAGCTTGTTCAATGACACGATTTCCGGGGGTGGCGGCGACGACACGCTTCTGAGTCGGGACGGAGACGATCTACTCAGGGGCGAAGACGGTAACGATTCTCTCAACGGTGGCGCTGGTAAAGATATTGTTGAGGGCGGGCGCGGCAATGACACGGCGCGGGGCGGCAAAGGCGATGACTTGGTTTCTGGCGACCAAGGCGATGACGTAGCTTTTGGCGACCAGGGCAACGATCTTGTCTTGGGTGCTGAGGGCAACGACTCGCTGTACGGCGGTAAAGGCAATGACTGTCTGCGCGGTGGTGGCGAGGACGACCTGATTTTTGGCGATAAGGGCAGTGACACTGTTTTTGGCGACACGGGTAACGACTGCCTGATCGGCGCTGCGGGCAATGATATTTTGTTGGGCCAGGAGGGCGGGGATGTCATCACCGGCGGTGTTGGTAACGATACTGGTGACGGCGGCGAGGGTGATGACCTGATCTTCGGGGGCGACGGCACTGATTCTTTGTCGGGAGATGCTGGGGATGATATTCTTTCGGGCGATCGCGGGTCTGATACTCTGACAGGAGGCGACGGATCGGATATCTTTGTTCTCGGTAGGGTGGGCACGTCGCCTGGTGACAACGGGTTTCTCACTACTGGGGGCCGCGAAATCGGCGATGCTGATGTAATTAGAGATTTTAATCCGGGAGATTCGATCGGTCTGGCTGGAGGTCTCAACTTTACAGAGTTAGAAATTTTCCAGGGCCAAGGCTCGAATTCTAGCAACACGATTATTAGGGACAGGCGAACTGGGGAATTTTTGGCGGTGTTGATTGATGTTCGATCGACCTCGCTAGATGAATCTCGATTCACTACAGCTCAAATACCGCGCGTAAACGACAATCCCTTCACCATTGAGGGGACAACAACTCCTTCTACCAGCGGGACAGGTACTAATAGCGGCGGGACAGGTACTAATAGCGGCGGGACAGGTACTAATAGCGGCGGGACAGGTACTAATAGCGGCGGGACAGGTACT
>NZ_JAUBRM010000022.1:0-1607 GCF_036701905.1 Microcoleus sp. MON2_D5 | reverse complement strand
AATAGCGGCGGGACAACAACGGGGCCATTGCCGGTACAGGTTCCGGGTACGAGTCCGAGTCCGACTGCGGGCGCGACAACTCCGAGTCCGAGTCCTTCGATCGTCCCGCTTCCAACTGCGGTGCCCCCAACTCCTCCGCCGTTGGGTGGCGGGCCGACTCCGCCGAGTTTTACATCTCCGACTCCTAACCAGCCGCCGATCGTGGAAGCTGGCAAGACGGTGACTGGTTTGCAGAATTTGCCTCTGTCTCTGAGCATTTCGGCGCCCAGCGACCCGGAGGGCCAGCCACTGTCGATCGCGGTAGTCGGACTTCCCAATCCTACTTTTGGTCAGGTAATTACGGGTACGAGCCCCCTCACCGTGAACCAAAAGTTAACCGTTCAGGATTTACTTGGGCTAAAATTTCAACCTGGAACAAACGCGATCGGGCCAGCCGGTTCTTTCAGCTACAGCGTAGCTGACGACCAAGGCGGCACGGCAGCAGCGTCAGTCGCAATTAACATCAATTCTTTCGATACCTCTGTAACTGTTCCAACTACCCTGTCGCCGATTGCTGTCAATGACGGCATCATATTTACGAGTACGAATAATTCGCAGCCCACTTTCATCGACGTGCTGGCCAACGATTCCAGCCCGCAACAAGGATCGCTCAACATTATCAATGTCAGCACACCGCAACTGGGGATAGCTGTAAATCTTGTCTCTCAAGTGCAATTCATCCCCGGCAACGTAGCGGGTACAACTGCTTTCACCTACAGCGTCAGCGACGGAGTGGGGACACTTCCGGGCGTAGGTACTATCACCGTCCAAATCTTGCCTGCAGATAGCGGGCCTAACAATTTGGTTGGGGGTTCTTTGCCGGACAATTTGAACGGTTTGGCGGGCAGCGATACTATTGATGGTCAAGGCGGCAACGATACGATTAACGGCGGTGTGGATAACGACGTGCTCGTAGGCGGCCTCGGCGCAGATACCATGACGGGGGGCGGCGGCAGCAATCAATTCCGCTATACCAGCCCTGCACAAGGTGGGCCTGCCTTTGATGCGGCTTCTTCGGCGGCGATCGAGGCTGCGATCGCGGCGGGCGGATACGATGTGATTACTGATTTTAACGGTCTCGGTGTGCCGATCGCCGATCAGTTTAATTTTGCCCCAGGATTCCCCAATCTCAGCAATGGCAGTCAAGTTCTGCTGAATGTGCAGACAACTGTTTCTGCAAATATTCTGGGAGGAACTGCTTTCTTGTTTGCTTACGATTCCGGTGGCAATACTTACATCATTTATGACGGCAATGGCAATAACGTTGCCGGTGCTGATTCTCGCATTTTGGCGAAGTTAAATGGTGTAACTGGGGTTTCTTCTCTTTCGGGATTTGACTTCACGTTTATCTAAAAAGATAAGAGGTTTGAAACCGCAGATTAACGCAGATAAACGCCGATTGTCTTGGCTTTATCTGCGTTAATTTGTGTTTAGCTGCTGGGGGGGTAACAACCAGCCTGAAACCCCGAGCTGGTGAGGATTGAGCCAATTTGTGGTAAAAAAAGATAGGCAGCATAATTGCTACACGCTTGCCTATCCAAAAAATAATGATACCAACATTTTACCAG
>NZ_JAUBRM010000166.1:0-6763 GCF_036701905.1 Microcoleus sp. MON2_D5 | reverse complement strand
TTCGATTGTTGATTCTTGAGTGCATTCCATTTACAGTAATGCACCCCTTTATTCTGTCTTAGTCTAATCTCCAGTCACCAAGAAGACCTGCCAAAAATTGACAATATCAAAAACTCGCCCCGACCGGGATATTATGCTTAATCGATCGGACATGATATGAAATTATTGGACAGAAAGGTGCAAAATCCTGGTTAATAATTTTGAGAGTTCTGGCTAATTCAACGACCAAGGTGAATATTGGTTTTATATCAAATCCGTTGGCATCGGAATGATTCATCTGTCTCTTCCGTTTCTCTGTATCCTCTGCGCCCTCTGCGGTTTGATCATTCCAATACAACCGGAATTCATATTATTACGCTGATGATTAAAAGGCTGGCAGCCTAAAAAATGTCAACTGGGTGCTATAAAAAAGAGCGAAAACCGCATAGGAAAAATGCCGCTGTCGAGCGAGAAATTTGGGGGTCAAGTGCTGAAGTTGACACGACGCAAGGCACGGCGGCGTGTCCTAATTTTGGATAACTAACGGCGATTGACTTGTAACCAAATTTCCAGCGTCACCAGCAGCCACAGCTTCAGCCCATAGCGGGGAAAAACTTCTCCACGATAGTTTAGCCACTCGCGGATTAGTGTTCGATCCAGGTAAGGCGCGATCGCCGCATGACGATTCAGCAGCAACGATCGCGCTTGCCGCTGCCAATCCCTCAAAAACCACTGCTGCATCGACATCACCATCCCACTTTTCGGACGGTTGACAATGACATCGGGCAGCAAATCCGCCACAGCAGCCTTGAGAACCGCTTTTTCCTGCGCGCCCGAAAGCTTATATTCTGGCGGAATTTGCAAACTCAGCGCCACCATCCGCGCATCGAATAGGGGCGATCGAGCTTTTAGTCCCGCCGCAGCCGTGAGATTATTCACCTTGGTCAAAATGTAATCGGCTCCTTTAAACTCAATGTTGAGTCGCATCAGCCGATTCAAAAACGTCGTTTCTGTCTGTTGCAATTCCTCAGCAAAGACGGAAGGCGCATTCTTCACCTTTTCCCAAACCTCCGGCTTCAGCAAACGTGGCAAATCCACATAGCATTTTTGAAACGAAGTCAAGTAAGCTGCGATCGGATCGGCTTTAACCTGAACCGAACCGTACAAACTATTCAGCAGCATCGGCTTATTTTTCGGCCCGCCAAAGCACGGATCGCCGCCTTCGCCATTGAGTACCACGTCTGCGAATTGCTTTGCCGATCGCCCCAGCAGCAAATTGGGAACCGTCAAGCCTTCCCCCACCGGATCATCCATCGCCGCCAGCGTTTCCGGCAGCAACTCCCAAATTTGCTTTGGCGAAACTTCTAAAATATGGTGCTCAGTGCCACAATGTGCTGCGACGATGTTGGCAAATTCAATCTCGCTGGGATATTGAGCGCCAAAGTGCATCGAAAAAGTGTGTACCGGGCGATCGTGCAGCCTTGTGGCGATCGCCGCGACGCAACTTGAGTCAATCCCGCCCGAAAGGTATGCTGCGACTGGTTCTCCCGCTGGTAGCGCTTCCTGCACCAGTTGTTCCAAAAGCGATCGCACTTGTTGACTGTGCCATTCCAAAGGGCGATCGGCGTTAGTAATTTGCTCCTGTGGCTGCCAGTATCTCTGCACCTCAACATCCGGTAAGTACAGGTAGCTACCGGGCCGCAACTCTCGCACGGCTTCCCACAGCGTTTGTGCTCCGGGTACAAACGCACAGCACAAGTAGTCGCGCAAAGCAACTAAATCAAGTTCTCGATCGTGATACGGATTGAGCGATCGCAGTCGAGGCGCGATCCAGCGAGTCGTTCCTGCACGGGTGTAATAAAGCGTTTTGGCTCCCACGCGATCGCGCCCCAGACACAAGGTTTCCTCGTCTATATCCCACACGGCAAGGGCAAATTGTCCTGACAGCAAGCTCAGTGTTTTAGTAGCGTACTGCTCCCACAGCCGCGCCACGATCGCCAAATCGCTCAATCCATCTGTGTCAATCTGTTGTTTGAGCGTGGGGGTGCGATCGAAGCAGCAGTCACCTACCAGCACAAATCGCTGATTCGGGCTGAAGGTGGGTTCAGCTCCGATTATGGCAAAACCGGAAGTTTCCCAAGTTGCAGGGTGCGATCGGGCTGCGGGGCCCCAAGCAATGACCCAATTAGGGTAGATAGACTTCTGAGTCTGCATTTTAAATTAGACATCTCCCATAATTAATTATTGTGGAACAGGCATCTTGCCTGTTCAAAACAGGCAATTCTTGCGATGACTATTACATTAAAAAACGTTTGAAAGTAACTTATAAATCAAGCGAAAAATAGCTGTTCCAGCGATCGCACCCAAAGCACCCAACCATCCCACAAACAACACGCCAGTGATCGGAGAATTCGGATAAATCGCAAGTGCCGCCGTCTGCAAAGCCGGGAAAAACCACAGCAAAGCCACAGTACCTCCACCAATAATCAACATCTCAGTTTGTTCGATCGCCCTGCGGTACTGCCCGTAAATCAAACCCGCCACAATCATCCCCAACAATCCGATACTCAAGCCAGGAGAGGGCAACAAACTCGTCAGGGCGATCGCCAGCACCCCTCCCTCAAAACCCGTAAACGCCGCCCCCGACAAAACCTCCCAAATCGAAAAAGTCGCTCTCTGCGAAGGTTGCAGCCCTCCAGGCGGTGTTGCAGGAACCCGTACAGGAGGAGGCAGAGTCGGTTGAAGAGGTATCGGAGGCGGCGCCACCACGACTGTAGGTTGTTGAGAATGTTGTTGAGGCCCAGACATCAGAGCCGCTTCCACCTCACTCGCAGATTGAAAACGCTGGCTGGGAGCTGATAATAACATTCGATCGAGAACGTGAGCCAAACGCGAACTTACCTGCACCCGCGACTGCCAATTCCACTCGTTTCTGTAACTATCAAAAAGCTCCGTCGGCTGCAAACCGCTCAGCAAAGTAATACAAGTCACAGCCAAAGCATACAAATCCGTTGCCGGATAAACTTCTTGCCCGCTCATCTGTTCTGGCGGAGCGTAACCCAAAGAATAAATACCAGTCGAAGCTTTTGCACTCCCAACACTTTGTGTTACTTGTTTAACAGCCCCAAAATCTAATAAATAAAGCCGACCGTTTTTACCCCGCATAATATTAGCAGGTTTAATATCCCGGTGAATCGAACCGCGAGAGTGCACAAAATCGAGAACCTTCAAAATTTCCCGCAGCACCTCCACGGTTTCCGCCTCCGAAAACCTGCCTTTTACAGCTAGTTCATCCTCCAAGTTTTTACCGTCAATAAATTCTTGAACCAGATAGAAAAACTGATCGTTTTTTCCCGGCTGCAAACTCGCAACAGTCAGCTCAAAGAAAGCCAGCAAACTCGGAATTTGGGAATGTTCGTTTCCCAGTTCTTCCAGCACCGCCGCTTCCCGTTCAAACAGAGTTTGAGCGATTTTTAGCTGGGGTGGAGTCAGACTTACCGACGGCTGCAAAAGTTTAGCAACGCACTGCCGCATCGCCGGAGTATAGCGGTCTCTGGCCAAAAATGCCGCCCCAAAACCGCCTTGACCCAATAACCTCACGGGCAAATAGCGGCCGCTCAAAATCAGGGGCATCCCGCAAGCCGTGCAAAACTTTTGCTGCACCGTTTTCAGCAGCGAACTGTCATTGAGGTCGGGAAAATAGTTTTGAGGGCGCGGGCAGCCCGGGCGGGTGCAGTAAACTTCCATTTTTGTTTGCTAAGAAGAAGGAAGAGGGAAGAAGGAAAAGGGAAGAAGGAAAAGGGAAGAAGGAAGAAAAAGTGATGGTTAAACCAGATTTCGATTTCTCAACTCACCGCGAACTGCTAACTGCCAGCGACCTAAGAGATTAACTTCCCGCCGAGTTGGGAGTTGCTATTTCTATGAATCCCAAATCGAGGGCCGGGGGTTCTTTCTTCTCCAGGATGGTCGAATAAGTAGCAAACTGAGGCAAAATTTCATTGCTGAAAGCCTCTGCTGCTTTAGAACGGTAGCGGTTGGGGTTGTAAATCAGCGACAAAATGCGAGTTACCAAAACTTCGTCCATTTGAGATTTGTGCAAGACGCCCATGAGCAACTCTTTTTCGATCGCCGAAACCGAGACAAAAGCAGCTCCCAGCCCCGACTGAACGGCATTTTTAATGGCTTCGATCGAATTTAGTTCCATCTCTATTTTCAAGCGGCGCGTGTCTATGCCGCAGCGAGTCAGTACCTGATCGATTACTTTGCGGATCGTAGACTGCGAATCGAGGGATATAAACTGCAATTTGTAAAGGTCTTCTTTTTGGATACTTTCTTGTTGTACCATCGGGTGGGACGGAGGAAGAATCAGAGCCAGTTCGTCCTCAGCGTAAGGAACAATTTCTAAAGCTTCTACAAGTTCGGTAGGAATTTCTCCGCCAACAATTGCCAAATCGATTTGCCCGTTTGCCACACTCCACGCCGTGCGGCGGGTCGAGTGAACGTGAAGCTGTACTGCTACATCCGGGTACTTTTGGCGAAACATCCCGATCATCCGAGGCAGCAAATACGTCCCCGTTGTTTGAGAAGCGCCCACGATCAAAGTACCGCCTTGGAGATTTTGCAAGTCTTCCAGAGCTCGACAAGTTTCCTGGCAAAGCGATAAAATTTTCTCGCCGTAACTCAGCAGCAGGTGTCCGGCTTCGGTCAGTTGCGCCCGCCGCCCCCCCCGGTCAAACAGCGGCACGTCCAACTGTCTCTCTAAGTTTTGCACCTGCAAGCTAACTGCTGGCTGGGATACATAGAGGCTGTCCGCGGCGCGTTTGAAGCTTCCTTCAGAGGCGATCGCCTTGAGAATGCGTAACTGGTCTAAAGTGAAAGGAAGGTCAGACATATATCTAAATTGTCAGTTGTCAGTTGTCAGTTGTCAGTTGACAGTTGACGGTTGACTGTAGGCAGCGAACAGCAAACAGCGAACAGTCAACAGCGAACAGTCAACAGCGAACAGCGAACAGTCAACAGTCAACAGCGAACAGTGAACAGTTAACTGACTGATAACCGCTGAATGCTCCCATAGATACTTTGTGACACAAATTGGCCGAGAATCAATAACTTTTCTTAATATTTGCAATGACGATCGACTTGGCGCTCGACTCCCACTTAGTTATTCTGGGTCTGTTATTGGTTTTTGCGATCGCCCACAGCGGTTTAGCAGCCCTCCGGCCCAAAGGTGAAAAGCTAATCGGGCCGAGACTTTACCGCGTTTTTTTTGCCCTTGTCAGTTTGCCGCTAGCCGTCATTCTGATTGTCTACTTTTTCAACCACCGCTACGACGGCCTGCAGCTTTGGCAAGTACAGGGCGTCCCCGGAGTTAAACCCGCAGTTTGGATACTTTCGGCAATTTCCTTTCTGTTTCTTTACCCAGCAACTTTCAACCTCCTAGAAATTGCCGCCGTCCAAAAGCCCCAAGTTCACCTCTACGAAACTGGCATCATTCGCATCACCCGTCACCCGCAAATGGTGGGACAGGTGATTTGGTGCGTCGCCCACACCCTGTGGATTGGCACTAGCTTTACCCTCGTCACTTCCATCGGTTTGGTACTTCACCACCTGTTCGGAGTGTGGCACGGCGACAAGCGGCTTCAGGCTCGTTTTGGAGAATCCTTTGAAACCATCAAATCTCGAACCTCAATTATTCCTTTTTTGGCAATCCTACAAAAGCGTCAAACCCTTGATTTGCTTGAGTTTTTGCGCCCTTCCTATGTAGGGGTTGTCCTTTTTACGGGCCTGCTGTGGGAAATTCATCCTTTTTTGATGCGTGTAACTAGGAACATATACTGGTAGCATGATCCCTAGGATAGAAAAAAAATTATTAAATTTTGAGGGCTCATGGTGTTGTCGGTTAGCGAACGCACTTTTGCACAAGAGGTGTTTCAAGCCTCTACCCCCGTTTTAGTTCACTTCTCGGCTCCTTGGTGCGGTTTGTGCCGCGCGATCGACCCCACCCTTAAGACTTTTGAGGCACAGTGGGCAGAAAAAGTCAAGCTCGTAGGGGTGAATGCCGATCAATGTTTCAAGTTAGCCCACACTTATCGGCTGACAAGTCTGCCCACGCTGATTTTGTTTGAGGGCGATAAAGTTCGATTTAGATTGGAAGACTACAAAGGACGCGAGGAACTGCGGCGGACTCTGGATTCCTGGATGCTCGCGGCTCACGTAGCTTCCCCATCTCAACGGCTGCAACTTCAGGAAGTAGCCAACAGGTAACATTTTTAAGTCCCATAGCTGTTAGACCCCCGACTTCTTAAAAAATTCGGGGATATAACACCTATTGTGCCGGTAAGTACAAGATTTAACGAATTTAACACGTCTTAATACCACCATGTCTAATTTAGTTAATGTTGACTTGCTCCCTGCCTCGGAAGCGGGAAATCTCACAGCATTAGCACTGTCTAATACACAAATTGACGAAAAGCTGCGCTCGGTGCCCGTGTTTACGATTACAGACGCTCAGGGTGCGCCCCTGATCACTACTGTTCCCAAACAAGGTCAGGAGCAAACCGGCAATGATTCGGTGGCAGGAATTTTTATCAGCCAGCAGGATGCTCAAGCTTTTGTCGATCAACTGAAAACTACAAACCCTCAGTTGGCGGCTTCCGTGCGCGTGATGCCGGTGTCGCTAGGGGAAATTTACCAGCTTTCTCAAGCAAATACAGCACTTCCGGATGTTATGAGGTACAATAAAATCGACTAAAAATAATATACCAATGAAAGCATACTCAGTAGA
>NZ_JAUBRM010000165.1:0-6788 GCF_036701905.1 Microcoleus sp. MON2_D5 | reverse complement strand
GAGGTACTGGAATAATAATGAATCCTCCTGTATTTATTGTTTTAAGCACTGCCTAGCCCTTAACTGAACCGTATTGTCTTCTACTGCTTGTATTTTTTTTCCTGACTGACAGTAAATAGCGGAATCTCTGGACACTTCAATGTTTTATTGTGTTTGCGGCGCAACCTCATCGTTCACGCCAGCGATAGTCCACAGGCACCCAGGCATAGCCCTGATTGTCCGCACGAATATGACCGACTCCTGGAAAAGACAGATGAGCGGCTGCGACGAGACGACGGGATGCTTCTGCATAGGCAAATTGTTTTCCCCGTTGCGCTGCTGCGGCATTAGGATCAACGTCAAAGTCGATCGTGATTTCGGGCTTCGGAAATTGAACCGAGGCGACGTGCACAATATCGCCCCAAAACTCGATACTCTCGCCTTTGCTTTCCACCCGAAAGAAACTGTGACCGGGCGTATGGCCTGGTGTGGGGCGTGCGGTAATCCCAGGTATAATCACCGTGTCGCCGGAAAACGGCTTCAGCTTGCCTATATCCAGATAAGGTTTGACTGTCTTAACTGCTTCGTTGAAATATCTTTGATAGTCTGGCGATCGCTTTGCATTAGCAGGGTTAAGCCAAAAATCTATGTCGGGTTTGCCGACATAGACCGTAGCAGCAGGAAACATGGGTTGACCACCTACAACCAAACCACCGCTGTGATCGGTATGGATATGAGTAATGAGAACAATATCGATCTCGTCGGCTGTATAACCTGCTGCCTGCAACGACCTCGGTAGCTTGCCGCCTAGTTCCCCAAACAATTCCCCTGAACCTGTGTCTACTAACACCTGGTTGTCTCCAGTATCGATAAGAAATACATTGATCGAAGTTTCAACAGGGTTTGTAACAAAGCTTTGATGCAGGAGGCGATCGACTTCTGCCTGGTTCGTATTGGTCAGGATGGGATGCAGATCCAGTGGCAGTGTGCCGTCGCTGAGGGCGGTAATTGTGAAATCGCCTAACTCGAATTGATAGACACCCGGCACTTGAGGTTTTACCGTTTTCTCTGTGCTAATTCCTGGAACCATCATTGAGGTTGTAATAATCAACACTGCGGTGATAACAGTTATGGCAAGTCTAAAAAACATATTCAAGATATCCCAGTGGTAATTAAAAATTGATGCAACATAAATTTACTTTGTAAAAGTTCACTCAATTGTACCACTCAAAATCCACCAATTAAGCGATAAGTTAAAGCGATTTTCTACTGGAGAGACTGGAGCAATACAACCTGGTGATGATTATGCTAGTGCCCCTAATGCTCTCAGTGTTGCTTTTTGAGGATTGGTCAATCCCTTGCGCTTAGAATATTCGGGGCGTTGCTGGATTGAGGGTAGGATAGAGAGCTATCCAGAATAACAAAAAAACCTCAACAGAGAATTAAAATCAATGGAATGTCGTGAATGTAAGTCAAGTCATATTCACAAGAATGTACACAAAAAAGGCAAACACAATTATCTTTTTGTTAACTGTGGTAGGCCATTTATAGACTGTTATGAAGCTCAGAAAGGATACGTAAAATACGAGCGAGTGAGATAAATATCGCTCGCTCGCTCCTATCATACCTTAATCCAGCAACTTCCATTATTTATATCTCATGTCCCGAGGTAATTGGCGACCGCTATAATTGATTTGTTCATCAATCGCTACGGGTTTGGACTACCAATTTAGAAATGAACAACAAATCGACAACATTAGCGAATCAATACTCGGGCATTGCATAGAATCAGCTCCAGTTCATAACCTGATTCTGGAACGCCGAAATAGCAAACCTGATCCGATAAACATCATGACGAAAAACGCATTCAGACCCAATACACCTAACACACCCATTGATGCTTCTACCGAGGTCACTTGGGGCTTTTTGATAATGAGTGCGATCATAGGAACCAATGCCTGAGCGAGTGCTGTTGCAAACAATGTACGTGCCATTCCCTGTGGCCGTAAACGCGCGATGGTGGTACCGAGGATTCCAATGGCGAGCACTCCGAAATACATCAGGTTAACGGGGTTGTCCTCAGACCCAATGATACCAACGGCAAGGTTCATCCAGACGAGGAGGAGCGCTGCCGCGAGTGCAATGCCTACAGCTACTCGATATGCCATAGTGCCCCCCTTCCTCGCTACCAGTTCATAGGCGAGACCCGTGCCAAAGATGAGGGCACCGGCGACAATGAAGTCGGTCAGGTCCCACACTACTTGATCGGTAAACAGCATCGCTAACAAGGGCACCAGCAATATGAATGCTGTCCCGAGTGCAAGGTGAATAATGTTTTTGTTTTGCATAAGGATATATGTTATGTTCTCTGTCATAATTCCCGCGGATGTTTCGAGGAACAGCCAAATAGCATAACCAAATAATCCTCGTCCTTCCTCTGCACGCTCTCGGAGAAGATCGGTGAAAGTTTGCTTCATTTCCTCGCCGAAGCGCTCATAGTAAGGCTTTGAGTAGAGACGAAGTAGTTTTGCATACCAGTTTCCGTATCGTCGTATTAAGCGTTTGTTCATATGTCCTACGCAAAAGTATTCGGAAAGATCCGTTTTTGTTGAGCAACCATCAGAACTTCGCGGTATCGCTCCAATTCCGCAGCAAGTGCTTTTTTACCGAGCCCGGTGATTTGGTAGTAGATCCGCCGCTCGTCGTCCATTTTTTGGTCTATCTTTTTGTCACTCTCACGTATCAATTCGGCCTCAATCATGCGACCAATCGAGCCGTAAAGCGTTCCAGGTCCCATCTTTACCTTTCCCTGTGAATCTGACTCGACCTGCTTCATGATTTCATAGCCATGGCGCTCCTGTGTCGAGAGTGCCAGAAGGATATGAAACACTGCTGGAGTAAGGGGTGTATTGGTTGTTTTCTTTTTAGTCATACCTCATACTATATCCGTTACGGATATATGTCAATACGAGGCTAAAAGTCTGAAAAAATCACGCTTCACAATAAGTTGGAGCTTAACTCAAGGAACTTGCGTGGGCTAAATGGAATGTCTGTTAAAGAATGAGAACAACGAGGTAAATGTCGAGTCAGTGCCTTCGTTCCCTTGAACCCAACCCATATTGATTGAGGAGGAATCCCATGAGCACAATCACAACGCAAGATGGCACACAGATTTACTACAAAGATTTGGGTACAGGACAACCCATTGTCTTCAGCCACGGTTGGCCTTTGAATTCTGATAGTTGGGAAGCTCAAATGCTCTTTCTAGCAGACCACGGATTTCGGGCGATCGCTCATGACCGTCGGGGACATGGGCGATCGAGCCAACCCTGGAACGGAAACGAGATGGATACCTATGCTGACGATCTCGCGACGCTGATTGAAACGCTAGATCTGAGCGGAGCTACCTTAATTGGTTTCTCTACAGGTGGCGGTGAAGTTGCCCGATATATCGGTCGCCACGGCACAGCGCGAGTTGCAAAAGCCGCACTGATCTCCGCTGTTGGGCCGCTGATGCTGAAGACAGAGAATAATCCAGACGGACTGCCGATTGAGGTATTCGATGGGCTTCGCGCTGGCTCCCTGGCTGACCGTTCGCAGCTCTATAAGGATCTCGCTAGCGGCCCCTTCTTCGGCTTCAACCGTCCGGGTGCCAAAGTTTCGCAGGGCATGATTGACTGGTTCTGGTTCCAAGGAATGCAGGCAGGACACAAGAACGCCTTCGACTGTATCAAGGCATTCTCTGAGACAGATTTCACTAAAGATCTCAAAAAGTTCGACGTGCCGACGCTGATCATCCACGGCGATGATGATCAGATCGTGCCGATCGGTGCTGCTGCTCTAGCGGCCGCCAAACTGGTGAAGCATTCCACCCTGAAAATCTATCCCGGCGCCCCCCACGGTTTAACCGACACGCACAAGGAACAACTCAACAACGACCTTTTATCGTTCCTAAAGGACTGACACCGGACGTTGAGGTGAGACATCTTTCTCAGAGTAGCGAGTCTGGGTTGGCAACGTTGGTGGAGGAGATCAAACAGTTGGGTGGAGAAGCGATCGCCACGCGAAACTGGAACGTTTAATCTTCACTCGTATCAATTTTAAAGCAGAGGTAAGAATGATCACACTTGAGAACAAAGTCGCTTTAGTCACTGGAGCCACGTCAGGAATCGGTAAAGCGACTGCTCTGGCACTGGGAACCGCAGGTGCAAAGGTTGTTTTTTCAGGCAGACGCGACCCAGAAGGAGAGGCAACCGCTGCAATGATGCGTCATGCTGGCGCTGAATGTTTATTTGTACGTTCAGATGTATCAAGTGAGGAAGATGTCAAAGCGTTAGTGCAGAAGACAATTGAGACTTACGGACGCCTCGATTGTGCCTTTAATAATGCAGGGATTGATCTACCTCCAAAACCCCTGCATGAACAATTGATCGAAGACTTTGACAAACTCATGGCAATCAACGTGCGGGGACTCTTTTTGTGTATGAAACATGAGATTGGGCAAATGCTGTCTCAAGGATCTGGAGTGATTGTTAACAACTCCTCAGTCGGAGGTTTAGTTTCGTTTCCAGGGGTATCTATTTACAGCGCGAGTAAACATACGGTCATGGGGCTGACACGAGGGGCAGCGCTCGACTATGCCCAACACGGTATTCGGATCAATGCGATTAATCCTGGCTTGATTGCGACTGAGATGACGGATCGCTTCACTGACAGGTTGGGCAGCACGGCAGATGGTTTAGCGTCTATGGTGCCAATGGGACGCATGGGTCAGGCAGAAGAAATCGCTAAAGCCGTGGTTTTTCTCTGCTCTGATGCTGCCAGCTACATTACTGGTCAACCTCTGGTAGTAGATGGCGGATTCACAGCGAGCTGATCAAGATGATCAAAATCAGGGCTACTATCTCGTCGAGGAGGCGTTGACCAGTTTCCGCCAAATCCGTTGATGAAAACCCTGAAACCGCCAACATCTGAGCCTCTCGCTAGCGGCAGTCGCTGTGAAGCATTCCACCCTAAAAGTGTATCCAGGCGCACCCCACGGTTTAACAGATACGCACAAGGAACAACTTAACAAAGACCTTCTATCGTTCCTCAAGGGCTGACACTAGACGTTGCTGTGAGACATCTTTCTCAGAGGGATGAACCCCGGTGTAAGCATTGGCAATTATTCGCTGCAAGGATTGTGGACTGTATTCAAAGAAATTCAATTTTAGGAGTAGAACCCATGAAATTAAAGCCGATCAGTCAGCAAGTAGTCGCCATCGTTGGCGCTTCTAGTGGAATTGGCAGAGAGACAGCCCTGCGGTTTGCCAAAAAAGGGGCAAAGGTTGTTGTTGCTGCTCGTAGCGAGTCTGGGTTGGCAACGTTGGTGGAGGAGATCAAACAGTTGGGTGGAGAAGCGATCGCCGTCATTGCCGATGTCAGCGAATTTGAACAGGTGAAAGCGATCGCCGATCAAACAGTTGCAGTTTACGGACGACTCGATACCTGGGTGCATATCTCTGGAACCAGCATCGTTGCACCGTTTGACCAAATCACACCGGAAGAATTTAGAAGAGTCATTGATGTCAACCTGAATGGACAGGCGTATGGCGCAATGGTGGCTCTACCGCACCTCAAAAAAGAGGGAGGTGGCGCACTCATTCATGTTTCCTCATTAGCAGCAAGAGTTCCGTTTCCATTACAAAGTCCCTATGCAGCTTCCAAGCACGGCGTAGCAGGCTTTTTAGATTCCATGAGAATTGAATTGCAGTACCAGAAACAGCCGATTAGCGTCACTAATGTGATGCCGGCCATCACAAATACCCCCATTTTCAACAAAATTCGGACGAAAATGGGAGTAGCGCCGGCTGGATTACCGCCTTACAACAAACCCAGCACCGTTGCTGATGCCATTTTATATGTGGCCCAGCATCCTACCCGTGACTTTGTTGTGGGTGATATGGGGCGAGTATTAGAGATGCTGCAACGCATTGCCCCGTCGATTATCGATCGCTTATTTCTCCAGGTTGGCTTTACCGCTCAACTGACAGGTGAGCCGAAATTGGCAGATGCACCGGATAACCTATATGCCCCAATCTCTGGTTACGACACCGTAGAGGGCGATTTCGGTAATTTGAGTGTACCCAGCTTCACGGATTGGCTAGATAGAAACCCGCCATTCAAATGGGGTACGGTAGCGATTGCCGCCGCTTTCGGATTTGCTGCCGCGTTAAGTGGATTTTCAGGGTAAAGACCTTTAATTAAGGTATTAGGTTCTGCCCACATTCTGTTTCACGATTAACTCAAAAGATTGACGGGGTGACGATTAGCAAGGAAACACAAAGTCTTAATAGGCCTTGGGAGCAAGAGTACGGGTATTCCCCGACCGTGAAAGTTGGGGACACCATCTCTCTGGGCAGGTGAGTCATGATGACATGGACAATAGTGAATTGTTCATAAACAAGGAGAATTAATCATGGTAACAACTACTCGCATTTATCAATTTCATCAGTACGGTAGTCCAGAAGTTTTGCAACTAGATACGGTTCCTCTACTTGAACCAGACTCTGGGGAAGTGCGCGTTCGGGTGCAGGCAATGAGTTTGAATCGTGCTGGTAAGGATTCAGGTCTAAAAACTTGCGGCTCCAACGCTTGTCTGGCAAGGGTTTTAGGGCAAAATAAGGGTTTTTGTCTTTCGTGGTTGATTGTCAATAAAGGACGAAAAACTGTCATTTTTTGTCATTTATTGAGAATAGAGATTTATTTAGCATCAAGCTCCAGATCTAAAGTCTTTGCCCAGCAAGGAGTTCAGTGACCTGAATCCTTAC